>NZ_JBHXTG010000093.1:0-30577 GCF_042677465.1 Kitasatospora sp. NPDC127111 | reverse complement strand
ATGTGGTGGAGGACGAGGGTGAGGAGGTGGTGGTCGGGGGCGAGGGTGAAGAGGGCGGCGCGTAGGGGGAGTTGGGTGGTGAGGTCGAAGGGGGTTGCGGCGAGGGTGGCGATTCGTGTGCGGGCGTCGGTCTCGTCGTCGGCGTGGTGGGTGTGGAGGGGGATGAGTCCCTTGGTGGCGGGGCGGATGTCCTGGCGGGGTTCGCCGTCGGTCTCGGGGAAGAGGGTGCGCAGCGTCTCGTGGCGCTCGACGACGTCGTCGAGGGCGGCCCGCAGTGCCTCCGGGTCGACGGCCTCGGTCAGCCGCAGCACCACCGGCATCGCGTACGCGCTGGTTCCGCTCTCCATCCGGTTGAGGAACCAGAGCCGCTGCTGCGCGAAGGAGAGCGGCACCACCTCGGGGCGCTCCGCGCGGACCAGCGGCGGCGACGCGGCGGCGGGACCGGCACTGTTCAGGCGTTCGGCGAGGGCGGCGACGGTCGGCGCCTCGAAGAGGTCGCGCACGCCCAGCTCCGCGTCGAGTTCGCTGCGGACGGCCGCGACCAGGCGCATCGCCAGCAGGGAGTGGCCGCCGAGGTCGAAGAAGCTCTCGTCGATGCCCGGTTCGTGCCCGGTGCCCAGTACCTCGGCGAAGATCCGGCACAGGGCGGCCTCCCGTTCGTCGCGCGCGGTCCTGCCCGCGGCGGACTCCTGGCGGGGCGGGGCCGGCAGCGCCCGCCGGTCCAGCTTGTTGTGCGCGGTCAGCGGTAGCGCGTCGAGCACCACCAGCGCGGACGGGACCATGTAGCCGGGCAGCGCCTTGGCCAACTCGGCGCGCAGGGCGGCCGGTTCGATCTCGGCGCCGGGCACCGGGACGAGGTAGCCGACCAGCTGCCGGTCGCCGGGCCGGTCCTCACGGACCACCGCCGCTGCCGCCGCCACCGGTTCCAGGGCGGCCAACGCCGCCTCCACCTCGCCCAGTTCGATCCGGAAGCCGCGGATCTTCACCTGGTCGTCCAGCCGCCCGAGGAACTCGATCGCCCCCTCCGGCAGTCGGCGGGTCAGGTCGCCGGTGCGGTAGAGCCGGGCACCGGGCTCGCCGAACGGGTCCGGGACGAAGCGCTCGGCGGTCAGGCCCGGGCGGCCCAGGTAGCCGCGGGTGACCTGGGCGCCGCCGATGAACAGCTCGCCCGGGACCCCGACCGGCACCGGCTCGCCCCGGCCGTCCAAGACGTACGCCCGCACGTTGCCGAGCGGCCGGCCGATCGGCACCGTCGGGGTGGCCGCCAGCTCCTCGGCCCGCGGGCGGTGGGTGGTGACGCCGACCGTGGTCTCGGTGGGGCCGTAGTGGTTGAGGACCGCGCAGTCGGCCCGGCCCAGCAGCTCCCGGACGAAGGTGCTGGTGGAGCCCTCGCCGCCGAGGATCAGACCGCGGCGGGGGAGCACCCGGTGCTCGGCCCCCGGTCCCTCCAGCGCCGCCAGGTGCGACGGGCTGATCTTCAGGTAGTCGATCGCGTGCTCGGCGCAGTAGGCCGCCAGCAGCCGCCCGTCCGAGGCGGTGTCGGCGTCCACCATGTGCAGCGTGCCGCCGCCCAGCAGCGCGGCCGAGAGCACGGTGACGCAGGAGTCGAAGGTGAACGGCTGCACCATCGCGTACCCGGCGTCCGGCGCGAGGTCCAGTGCGGACACCACGGCGGTGCGGTAGTTGAGTACCTGCCGGTGTTCGACCACCACGCCCTTGGGCCGTCCGGTGGAGCCGGAGGTGAACAGCACGTAGGCGGCCTGGCCCGGGTCGACGGCGACCTCCGGGGCGGTGTCGGGCAGCGCGTCGAGGGCCAGTTCCTCCACCACGACCGCCCGCACGCCGGCCGGCAGCCGGTCGGCCGCGGCGGCGCGGGTGATCACCACGGGGGCGGCGGTGTCGGCGAGCATCATCGCCATCCGCTCCTGCGGCTGGGCCGGGTCGATCGGCACGTAGCAGCCGCCCGCCTTGAGCACGGCGAGCAGCGCCACCACCGTCCAGCTGCCGCGCTCCAGGCGGATGCCGACCGGGGTCTCGGCGCCGACGCCGAGCCCGCGCAGGTGGTGGGCCAGCCGGTTGGCCAGCCGGTCCAGCTCGGCATAGCGGTGGGTGCCGTCGGCGCCGACCACCGCGACGGCCTGCGGGGTCCGGGCGGCCTGCTCGGCGAAGCGGCCGTGGAAGGTGCCGGCCGGCACCTCCAGGGCGGTGGCGTTCCAGGTGCCCAGCACCAGCTCGCGCTCGGCGGCGGTGAGCAGCGGCAGCCGGCCGACCGGGCGGTGCGGGTCGGCGCAGGCCTCGCGCAGCAGGGTGGCGTAGTGGGCGAGCAGGCGTGCGGCGGAGCGCTCCTCGTAGCGGTCGGTGCGGTGCACCAGGGTCAGCGCCAGGGTGTCGCCGGTCTCCGAGACGGTGAAGGTCAGGTCCCGCTTGGCGTCGGCCGGACCGGCCCCGTCCAGCGGGCGCAGCACCAGCTCACCGGGCGCCTCCCCGGGAGCGCCGCCCGGGGCGGCCTGGTCGAGCACCAGCATGGTGCGCGCCAGCCCGTCCGGGGAGCCGGCCCGCAAGCGGGCGGCCAGCTGCTCGAAGGGCACCTCCTGGTGCTGGAGGTCGCGCCGGGTCGCCTCGGCGGCGCGGTCCAGCAGTTCGGCGAAGGTCGGCTCGCCGGACAGGTCGCCGCGCAGCAGCAGGGTGTTGACGAAGCAGCCGATGAGGCCCTCGAGTTCGGTGCGCTCGCGGCCGCCGACCGGGGTGGCGACCACCGGGTCCGGCCCGCAGCCGTAGCGGTGCAGCAGCGTCTGGAGTGCGGCCAGTGCCACCGTGAAGAGCGTGGTCCGGTGCCGCGCGGCCAGGGCCCGCAGGCCCGCCGTGACGTCGGCGGGCAGCTCCAGGCGGTGCGAGCCGGCGCCCGGGCCGCCCGCGGGGCGGCCGGTGGCGGTGGCCGGCGGCGGGGTGTCGGCCAGGCCGGACAGCCGCTGCTGCCAGTAGTCCAGGCTCTCCTGGTACGCGGCGCCGTCGAGCCGGCCGCGCTGCCAGGCGGCGAAGTCGCCGTACTGCACCGGCAGCGGCGGCAGCGCCGCGCCGCCCGGCCCGCCCGCCGACCGGTAGACCGCCGCGACCTCGGCCAGCAGCACGTTCACCGACCAGGCGTCGACGGCGATGTGATGGACGGTCAGCAGCAGCACGTGCTCCTGCTCGCCGGTGCGCAGCAGCGCCGCCCGCAGCAGCGGCCCGGCCGCCAGGTCGAACGGGGTGTGCGCCTCCTCGGCCAGCCGCTCGCGCACCCGTGCCTCGGCGCCTCCCGGCGCCGACCGGAGGTCGGTCACCGGCAGCGCGAACCCGCCCTCCTCGTGCACCCGTTGCACCGGAGCGCCGTCCGGACCGGCGGCGAACGTGGTGCGCAGCACCTCGTGCCGGGAGATCACCGTGCGGAACGCCCGGGCCAGCCGTTCGGCGTCCAGCGGACCGGTGCAGGCCACCGCCATCGGCACGTTGTACGCCGCCGACTCCGGGGCGAGCTGCTGGGCCAGCCAGATCTGCTCCTGGGCGAAGGAGAGCGGCACCGGCGCCCCCGGGGTGCGGCGCGGCACGCCGGCCGTGGCGGCCGGGCGCCGGGCCAGCCGCTCGCGCAGCCGGGCCTCCAGCCGGGCCCGCTGGTCGGGCGACAGTTCGGCGATCCGGCGGGCGGTGTCGGCGGCCGTACCGGCGGCGGTGCCGGCCGCGGCGGCGGTCGCGGTGGCGGCGGTGGCGGCGGTGGCGGTGGCCTCGGCGGTGCGGCCGGTCGGCGACGCGGCGGCGGACTGGGTGGTGCTCACGGTGCTCTCCCCGGAGAAGGTCAGGCTGGCCCGAAGGGGCTGGGCGGAAGGCGGAGTCGGGACGGCGGCGGACGGGGCCGGCGGTCCGCGCTCAGAACAGGACGCGGGAGCCGGCGGCGGCCCGGGCGTCGCGGGACTTGCGCAGGTCGCGGGTCACGTTGACCCGCTTGAGCCAGCGGTCGGTGCCGTCGAAGCGGGCGGCGAAGGAACTGCGGCCGTGCACCGCCCGGTAGTTGTCGACGAAGACGATCTCGCCGGGGGCCAGCGCGGCGCCGCCGAGCCGGCGGTCGATCTCCGCGGAGAGCCGCTGGAGGGCGCCCCGGGCCTCCTCGTCCAGCCGGTCCAGGTCCATGAAGTACGGGTCCAGGCACAGGTAGGGGTCGGCCGGCGAGCCGAACAGCACCGGGACGGGCGCGGCGTCGTCGCGCATCCGCTTCAGCCGCTCGTACGCCTCGTCGAGCAGCTCCTCCCCGCCCGCGAGCGGCCGGCCGGGGCCGCTGTCGAGCATCTGGAGGTGCGAGTTGTCGGGCAGCATGTAGAACCGCGGCTCGGCGAGCACCCGCCGGTCCTCGGCGGAGATCTCCAGCTCCTGCACGCCGACGAAGGTGGTGGGCACGCGGTCCGGGTTGCGCAGGCACAGCAGGCCCACGTAGTCGCCCCGGTAGGGGTGGAAGGCGTCCTCGACGTGCCAGAAGATGGTCTGGTTGCTGCCGGTGCCGATCTGCTCGTCCTCGTGGCCCTTCACCGGCAGGACGTCGTGCACCAGGTAGCCGTCCTGCTGGGTGGCCCAGGCGACCGGCTCGCCGAGCAGCGCCCCGCACAGCAGCAGGAAGATCTCCTCGCGCAGCGCCGGGGAGACCCCGGTGCGGTGCTGCCAGTGCGCCGGGGTGGCGCCGATCCGGTCCTGGTCGACGCGGTAGCCGGAGACCACGCAGGCGCCGGCCGGCTCGTGCAGCCGGAAGTCGGTCAGGAAGCGGCGCAGCGCGAGGGGCAACCGGTGGGACTGGACGGTGAGTTCGTCCTGGAGGGCCTGGTCCTCGACGCTGCCGTACCGGGCGGCGAGCTCGTCGAGCAGGGCGGCGACCGCGTCGGCGTCGGCGGGGTCGAGCGTGAGGGTGTGCATGGGTGTCACCTCGGTGGTCGGTGGTGCGGGGAGGGCTCGGCGGAGCCCGGAGGGAGGGGCGGCGGGGAGGGGCGGCGGGTCGGGCCCGCGGCGGGCCTCAGCCGGCCGCGGGCAGCAGCGCGGCGAGCCGGTCGAGGCCGGCGGCCAGCTCCGCGGAGGAGCCGCCGAAGCCGAGCCGGATGTGCCGCGGGGCGCCGAAGCAGGAGCCGGGTACGACCAGCACGCCGTGCTCGCGGTCGAGCCGGTCGGCGAACGCGGTCACGTCCGCCACCGTGGTCAGCTCGGGGAAGGCGGTGACCCCGCCGGCCGGCAGGTCGGCGGTCACCCGGTCGCGGTGCTCGGCCAGCCAGCCGGCCAGCACCGCGCGGTTGGCGGTGGCCTGGGCCAGCCGGGGGCGCAGCAGCTCGTCGGCGTGCCGGACGGCGTGCGTGGCCACCGCCTCGACCAGCGGGGACAGCGCCAGGCTGGTGTAGTCGCGGCGGCGCACGCAGCCGGCCAGCACCTCCGGCGCGGCCAGCGCCCAGCCGACCCGCAGGCCCGGCAGGCCGTACGCCTTGGACAGGGTGCCGAAGGAGATCGCCCGGGGGTAGCCGGGGGCCGGGTCGGGCAGCGGCTCGCGGTCGTAGACCAGGTGCTGGAAGGCGTTGTCCCAGGCGAGCCAGGTGCCGTACCGGGCGCAGGCGCCGACGATGGCGGCCTGCTGGTCCCCGGTCACGGTGGCACCGGTCGGGTTGTGCGGGAAGTTGACCACCACCATGGCGGTGGCCGGGCCGATCAGCGCCAGCAGTTCGTCCTCGTTGGTGACCACGCCGTGCTCGGTGCGCATCGCCCAGGGGACGATCCGGCAGCCCAGCGAGGCGGCCACCTCGACCAGCGCGTGGTAGGCGGGCGCCTGCACCACGACCTCGTCACCGGGCTTGAGCAGGGCCTGCATGACCAGGTAGATCGCCTCGCTGGAGCCCTGCGTGGCGATCACCGAGCCGGGGTCGGTGCCGTGCCGCTCGGCGAGGGCGGCGCGCAGCGGCTCGCCGCCGAGCGAGTGGCTGTCGCGGAACACGATGCCGCCGAGCGAGGCGGCGTCGGTGCCGGCCAGGGCGAGGACCTGGTCGACGGTGTAGTTCTCGACACCGCTGCTGCTGATGTCGTAGGTGGTGGTGAAGTACCGCTCGCGGAGCCAGTCCTCGAGCAGGGCGGGGGCGATGGTCACGAGTTCCTCCAGGGGCCGGGTCGGTGGGTGGTTGCCGGGGCGGGCGCCGGGGAGCGCCGGGGCGGGGTCAGGCGGAGGCGAGGCCGTCCTCGGCCTCCAGTTCGGCGAGCAGCAACGCCAGGTCGTCCGGGTCCGTCCCCTCGGCCTGGAGCTGCACCACCCGCAGGGCCAACTCGGCGATGCTGGGCGCCTCGTAGAAGACCCGCAGCGGCACCTCGACCTGGCAGGCCTCGCGGACCCGGGCGGCGAACCGGGCGGCCAGCAGCGAGTGCAGGCCCAGGTCGAACAGGTTGTCGTGGACGCCGACGGCCGGCAGGCCGAGCAGCTCGCCCGCGATCTCCGCGATCTCCCGCTCGGCGGGGGTGCGCGGGGCGACCGCCGCGCCGCCGGCCAGCTCGGCCCGGCCGGGCCGGGGCAGCGCGCCGCGGTCCAGCTTGCCGTTGCCGTTCAGCGGCAGCGCGGGCAACAGCACGATCGCCGACGGCACCAGGTACTCCGGCAGCCGCTCGCGCAGCGCGGCGCGCAGCTCGAAGGCGTCCGGCGCGGCACCCGGGGCGGCCACCGCGTAGCCGACCAGGCGCTTCTCGCCCGGCTCGTCCTCGCGGACCAGCACCGCCGCGGCGCCGACCCCGGGCAGCTCGGCGAGCTGGGCCTCCACCTCGCCGGGCTCGATCCGGTGGCCGCGGATCTTCACCTGCTGGTCCGCGCGGCCGATGAACTCCACCTCCCCGTCGGCCCGGTGGCGGGCCAGGTCGCCGGTGCGGTAGAGCCGGCCGCCGGGCTCGCCGTACGGGTCGGGGACGAAGCGCTCGGCGGTCAGGCCCGGGCGGCCCAGGTAGCCGCGGGCCAGGCCGGCGCCGCCGAGGAACAGCTCGCCGGGGGAGCCGACCGGCACCGGCCGCCCGGCCGGGTCGAGCAGGTAGACGGTGGTGTTGGGCAGCGGGCGGCCGATCGGCAGGCCGTCCCCGCCCACCGGCTCGCCGGTGACCCGCCGGGTGGCCGAGGTGCAGGTCACCTCGGTGAGTCCGTACACGTGCACCAGCGGGACGCCGAGGCGCTGCCAGGCCTCCAGCCGGTCCCGGCGGACCCGCTCGCCGCCCATGGCGACGAACCGCAGGTCCGGCGGCAGCGCGGCGCCGGTGCGTTCCAGTTCGGCGGTCCAGTCGTGCCAGTAGGCGGTGGTCAGCTCCAGGCCGGTGATCCGGTGTTCCGCCAGGTAGCGGGTCAGGTCGACGCCGCGGGCCAGCAGCCGGGCGCCGGGCAGGACGACGGTGGCGCCCGCCGCCAGGGCCGGGAACAGCTCCTCGACCAGCACGTCGAAGCCGGTGGAGGCCAGCTGCAGGAAGCGGTCGCCGGGGGCGAGGCGGAACTCCTCGGCCATCGCCAGGGTGAAGTTCACCAGGCCCCGGTGGGTGAACATCGGGCCCTTGGGCCGCCCGGTGGTGCCGGAGGTGAAGAACACGCAGGCCAGCGCCTCCGGTTCGGCCGGGCGGGCGCTCGCGGTGACCGCGGCCCGGCCGGCGCTCGCGGCGGCCTCGGCCGGGGCCGGGGCGTCGATCGGCTCCACCCGCAGCCCGTCGAACAGCGGTCCGGCCGTGCTGCCGTCGGTGAGCACCAGCTCCGCCCCGGACAGCTCCAGCAGCCCGCGCAGCCGCGCCCCGGGCAGTTCCGGGTCCAGCGTGGTGAACGCCGCGCCCGCCTTCAGCACCCCCAGCAGGGCGGCGACCAGTCGCGGCGTCGGTGCCGCGTGCACCGCGACCACGCTGCGCCCGCCGATCCCCAGCGCGCGCAGCCGGGCGGCGCAGCGTTCGGCGGCGGCCTCCAGCTCGGCGTAGCTGGTGGTGCGGCCCTCGTGCTCCAGCGCCGGGGCGTCGGGCGTACGGGCCGCGGCCGCGGCGACCAGGTCGTGCAGGCCGCCGGGCGGGACGGGGCGGGCGGTGTCGTTCCACCCGGTGAGCACGGTGCGGCGCTCCTCGGCGTCGAGCAGCGGCAGCCCGGACAGCGGGGTCCGCGGCGCCTCGGCGGCGGCCGACAGCAGCACGCCGAAGCGGTGCGCCAGGCGGGCGACGCCCTCCGCGTCGAACAGGTCCGTCGCGTACTCCACCGTGAAGGCCAGCCGTCCGTCCTGCTCGACGGCGGTGAACATCAGGTCCATCAGGCAGGAGCCGGTCCGCGCGTCCAGCGGCTCCACGCGCAGCCCAGCGAAGCCGGCCCGCGGCGGGCGGGCGCTCTGCAGCGTCAGCATGGTCTGGAACACCGGGTGCCGGGCGGGGTCGCGCTCGGCCCCGACCGCGTCCAGCACCTGCTCGAACGGCACCTCCTGGCAGTCGAAGTCGGCGAGCGTCCGGTCCCGGGTGCGCTCCAGCAGCTCGGCGAAGGCCGGGTCGCCCGAGAGGTCGCCGCGCAGTGCCAGGCTGTTGACGAAGCAGCCCACCAGGCCGTCGAGTTCCTGCTGCCCGCGGCCGGCGACCGGGGTGCCGACCAGGACGTCCTCGGCGCCGGAGAGCCGGCCCAGCAGCGTCTGGTAGCCGGCCAGCAGCACCATGAACAGGGTGGCGCCGTGCCGGGCTCCGAGCGCGCGCAGCTTCGCGGTCAGCTCGGCGGGGAGCTCGAACTCGTGCACCGCCCCGGCCAGGCTCGGAACGGCCGGGCGGGGCCGGTCGGCGGGCAGCTCCAGCACCGGCAGCGGTCCGGCCAGCCGCTCGCGCCAGTGCGCCAGCTGTCCGGTCCAGCGGCCCTCGGCGGCGCGGTCGGCCTGCCAGCGGGCGTAGTCGGCGTACTGCACCGGCAGCGGCGGCAGTTCGCGGCCGTCGTAGAGCGCGCCCAGGTCCTCGACCAGCACGCCCATCGACCAGCCGTCGAGCGCGATGTGGTGGATCACCAGCACCAGGACGTGTTCGGCCGGTGCCACCCGCAGCAGCAGGGCGCGCAGCGGCACCTCGGCCGCCAGGTCGAACGGGCGGGCGACGAAGGCGTCGACCACCTCCCGGGCCTGCTCGCCGTCGGCGAGGTCGCGCACGGTCAGCGGTGCCTCGCCGACCGGCAGCACGCGCTGCGCCGGCACGCCGTCGACCTCCGGCAGCACGGTGCGCAGCACCTCGTGGCGGGCCGTCAGCGCGCGCAGGGCGGCGGCCAGCGCCGCCTCGTCGAGCTCGCCGCCGATCCGCACCGCGGTGGGCACGTGGTAGGCCGGGTTGCCGGGGGCGAAGCGGTCGAACAGCCACATCCGCTGCTGGGCGAAGGAGAGCGGCAGCGGGCGGTCGCGGTCCGCCGGGACGACCGGCGGCAGCGGCGCGGCGGCGCCGACGGCCGGGCCGCCGTCGCCCCCGGTCTCCGCTCCCGTCTCCGCCCCGGCCTCGGCCCCGGAGCGCAGCCGCTCGACCAGCTCGGCCTGGGCGGCCACCGTGACCGCGGCGAACACCTCGCGCAGCCGCAGCTCCACGCCGAACTCCGCGCGCAGGGCGCCGACCAGCCGGTTGGCGAGCAGGGAGTGGCCGCCGAGGGCGAAGAAGTCGTCCAGCACGCCGACCTCGGGCAGCTCCAGCAGCCGCTGCCAGATCGCGGCGATCGCGGCCTCGGCGGCGGTGCGCGGGGCGAGCCGGTCGGCCGGGCCGGCCGGGGTGGCCGGCTCGGGGAGCGCGGCCCGGTCCACCTTGCCGTTGGGGGAGAGCGGCAGGGCCGCCAGCGGCGTCCACAGCGCGGGCACGAGGTGGCCGGGCAGCCGCTCGCGCAGCCAGGCGGCCAGCTCGGCGCCGGAGGCCGGCGAGCCGGCGGCGGGCACCCAGTACGCGGCGAGCCGCCGGTCGCCCGGGGCCACTTCGCGGGCCACCACGATCGCCTCGGCCACCTCCGGGTGGCCCAGCAGCACGCCGGTCACCTCGCCCGGCTCGACCCGGAAGCCGCGGATCTTGACCTGGTGGTCGGCCCGGCCGAGCAGCTCCAGCTCGCCGTCGGCCCGGCGGCGGGCCAGGTCGCCGGTGCGGTAGAGGCGCTCGCCCGGCACCCGGGGGTACGGGTGCGGCACGAAGCGCTCGGCGGTCAGGCCGGGGCGGCCCAGGTAGCCGCGGGCCAGTCCCTCGCCCGCCACGCACAGCTCGCCGGGCACCCCGGCCGGCACCGCGCGGAGCAGTCCGTCCAGCACCAGCAGCCGCTGGTTGGGCAGCGGGTGCCCGTACGGGACCGGGCTGCTCGGGTCGGCGTCCTCGGGCACCGGGTACTCGTTGTTGCAGAAGGCGGCCTCGGCGACCCCGGCCGAGTTGACCACCCGGCAGCCGGGTGCGGCGGCGCGCAGCCGCGGCGGCAGCGCGGGCGGCAGCACGTCCCCGCCGATCAGCGCGGCGCGCAGGCTGTCCAGGGCCAGGCCGTGCTCCTCGGCGGCGGCCAGCACCGCCTCGGTGCCGGCCGGTCCCATCGACCAGACGGTCACCCGGTGGCGGGCGACCAGCTCGGCCCAGTGCCGCGGGTCGCGGGCCGCGTCCGGTGCGGGGAAGACGGCGGCGGCGCCCACCAGCAGCGGGGCCAGGCAGTCGTGCACGGCCGGGTCGAAGCTCGGCGAGTGCAGCGCGATCATCCGGTCGCCGGGGCCGAAGCCGTGCGAACGGGCCAGCCCGGCGAAGGTGTTGACGATGGCGCGGTGGG
This sequence comes from Kitasatospora sp. NPDC127111, assembly GCF_042677465.1. Taxonomy (NCBI): domain Bacteria; kingdom Bacillati; phylum Actinomycetota; class Actinomycetes; order Kitasatosporales; family Streptomycetaceae; genus Kitasatospora; species Kitasatospora sp. NPDC127111. The sequence continues at coordinate 19,800 of NZ_JBHXTG010000093.1, read as the reverse complement.
TGACGGCGACGCCCTTGGGGCGCCCGGTGGAGCCCGAGGTGTACACCAGGTAGGCCAGGTTGGCCTCGCCGGCGCCGGTGGACCCGCCGGGGGACGCGTCGGCGGACGTGCGCCCGCCGTGGCCGGACTCCGGCCCGTCCGCGGCGATCTCCTCCAGCAGCAGCACCTCGGTGCCGGCCGGGAGCGCGCCCGCGGTGGACCGGTTGGCCAGCACCACGGCCGGCCGGGCGTCGGCGAGCATGAAGGCCAGCCGGTCCGCCGGGTAGGACGGGTCCAGCCCGAGGAAGGCGCCGCCGGCCCGCAGCGTGCCCAGCATGGCGGCGCTGAGCCCCGCCCCGCGCTCCAGGCAGAGCGCCACCGGCACGTCCGGTCCGACGCCGCTCTCGCGGAGCCGGTGGGCGATCCGGCCCGCCCACGCGTCCAGCGCCCGGTAGTCGAGGGAGCCGGCCCGGTCGATGACCGCGACCGCCTCCGGGGTGCGGGCCGCCTGGCGGGCGAACAGCTGGTCCAGCCGCAGGCCGGCCGGCGGCTCGCCGTCGGTGTCGTTCCAGCCGTGCAGCTCCTGCGCCAGCTCCTCCGGGGTGAGCATCGGCAGCTCGGACAGCCGGGTGGCCGGGGCCCGGACGGCGGCGCCCAGCAGGGTGGTCCAGTGGCCGAGCAGCCGGGCCACCGTCGGGGCGTCGAAGAGGTCCCGGGCGAACTCGGCGAAGCCGGTGAAGCAGCCGTCCTCCTCCGTCAGTTGGAGGTCGAGGTCCAGGTGGGCGCTGTCCCGGGCCACGGTCACCGGCTCGACGTCCAGGCCGGCCAGCGCGGGCGTGGTGGCCGGCGCGTTCTGGAGCACGAAGCCGACCTGGGCCAGCGGGTTGCGGGACAGGTCGCGGCTGGGAGCCAGTTCCTCGACCAGCCGGTCGAAGGGCAGCTCCTGGTGCTCGAAGGCGTCCAGCGCGGTGTCCCGCACCCGGGCCACCAGCCCGGCGAAGTCCGGGTCGCCGGACAGCGAGGTGCGCAGCAGCACCGTGTTGACCAGCGCGCCGACCAGCAGCTCCGTCCCCGGGGCGCGGGTGGCGGGCCCGGTCGCCACCACCACCTCCTCGGTGCCCGCGTGGCGGGCCAGCACCGCCTGGAAGGCGGCCAGCAGGACGATGAACGGGGTCGCCCCCGCGGCCCGGGCGAGGTCGCGCACCGCCTGCGAGGCCGCCGCGTCCAGCCGCACCGGCACGGTCGCGCCGCGGAAGCTGCGCACCGCCGGGCGCGGCCGGTCGCCGGGCAGCTCCAGGGCCTGCGGGGCGCCGGCCAGTCGGTCGCGCCAGTGGTCGAGCAGCCGGTCACCGAGGCCGCCGTCCAGCAGGGCCTGCCGGCCGGCCACGTGGTCGGCGTAGCGCAGCGGCAGCGCGGGCAGCCGGGTCGGCCGCCGCTCGGCGAGGGCGGCGTAGCACTCGGAGAGTTCGGACATCAGCAGGCCGAAGGACCACCGGTCCACCACGATGTGGTGCAGCACCACGACCAGCAGGTGCTCCCGGGGCCCGAGGACGATCAGTTCGGCCCGCAGCAACGGCCCCTTGGCCAGGTCGAACGGCTGCTCGGCGAGCCGGCCGGCCAGCTCCCGGACCTCCGCCTCGCCGGTGCCCGCCGCCTCGGTCACGCCGAGCTCGAAGGCGCGGCGCGGCAGCACCAGCTGGACCGGGACGCCGTCCCGGGCCGGGAAGACGGTGCGCAGCGCCTCGTGCCGGTCGACCAGCAGCTGGAACGCCTGCCGGAGGTCGTCGGCGGCCAGCGGCCCGCGCAGCCGGAGCGCGGCGGCGGTGTTGTAGACGCCGCTGGGGCCCTCCAGCCGGTCGATCAGCCAGAACCGGCGCTGGGCGGCGGAGGCCGGCAGCACCTCGGCGGTGCGGGGGGCGGAGGCCACGGGGTGCTCCTTCTCGGGGGCGGGGTCGGGGGTCGGGGTGGTGGCGCTCGGGGTGCGGGCGGCGGCGGTCACCGGTCACCGCCCATCAGCTCGGCGAGGTCCTCGGCGGACAGGTCGTCGAAGCCGGCGTCGTCGGCCGGTACGGCCTCGCGCACCGGCGCGGCGGGTGCCGCCTCGGGCGCCTCGGCGGCCGGGGCGCGGCGCACCGCCTCGGCGAACTCGCCCAGCACCGGCGCCTCGAACAGCGCCCGCACCGGCAGTTCGCGGCCCAGCGACTCGCGCACGGCGGCGGTCACCTGGACGGCCAGCAGGGAGTGGCCGCCGAGGTCGAAGAAGTCGTCGGCCAGCCCGATCCGGGCCACGCCCAGGGCGGCGCTCCAGATCTCGGCGAGCGCCCGCTCGGTGTCGTCGCGGGGGGCGAGCAGCGCGGTCGATCCGGTGGACCAGTCCGGGGCCGGCAGGGCGGCCCGGTCGAGCTTGCCGTTGGCCGTCAGCGGCAGCGCGTCCAGCGTGACGAAGGCCTCCGGGACCATGTACTCCGGCAGCCGTTCCCGCAGGTGGGAGCGGAGCACGGGCACCAGGCGGCGGGCGGCGCGGCCGCGGTGCGGGTCGTTGGCCCAGTGCGGCCACGGCAGGCCCGCGTCGTCCCCGGCGGGCGGCAGGGCCGTCCCCGGTTCGGTGCCGGCCGGGCGGAAGGCGGCGTCGAAGCGGCCCAGCGGGTCGCCGGCCGCCCAGCTGAGCTCCACGGCGTGTCCGTGGCGCTCGGCCAGCTCGCGCAGGTCCTGCGGGTCGAGGGCGGCGGGCTCGTCGGCGCGGCCGTCGGCGGTGCCCCCGGCGGTGAGCCGCGCGGCGGTGCGGGCGTCGGCGTGCACCCGGGCGTTGGGGATGCCGGTGACCACCAGCGGGGAGCCGTCCAGCAGCGCCCGCAGCTCGCCGCCGCTCCACGGCACCGTGCGCACGGCGGCGGGGGCCGGCTCGGCGTCCAGGTGCAGCACCACGTCGTAGCGGTAGCGGGTCATCTCGTTGCGGTCGCGTCCGGGCTTGGGCAGCACCTCCACCCGGCCGATCCGCGGGATCTCCCGGCGCAGCGCGGCGAAGAAGCGCGGGTCGAGCAGCAGCTCGTCCTCCTGCCGGACGGCCTGGCGGACCAGCCGGGCCAGCTCGGCGTCGCCCGCCCCGGCCGGCAGGCCGGGCTGCAGCACCGACACCTGGAAGGCGTCCAGCAGGGCCAGGTGCCGGACGTCGCCGACGACGATCCGCCCGCCCGGGGCCAGCAGCGCGGCGGCCCGGGTGAGGACTTCGACCAGGTATCCGGCGCTCGGCAGGTACTGGGCCACCGAGTTGACGACGACGGTGTCGAACCCGCCGGCCGCCAGCCCGTCCAGCTCGTGGCCGGCCCGGCGCAGCACCCGGACGTGCTCCCAGTGCGCCGGGAGGTGGCGGCGGACGTGGGCGACCGCGCTGTCCGACAGGTCGAGGGCGGTGTACTGCTCGCAGTCGCCGGCCAGCCGGAAGAGCAGCAGGCCGGTGCCGCTGCCGATCTCCAGGACCCGGCGCGGGCCGGTGCGCCGGATCAGCGCGACGGTGTCCTCCACCCAGCGCCGCATCTCCTCGGCCGGGATCGGCTCGCCGGTGTAGCTGCTCGTCCAGCCCCGGATGTTGAACGTCGGATCGGCGCCGCCCACCTGCTCGTACTGCTCGTAGGCGGTGTCGAAGACGGTCCGCCACTGCGCGACCTGCTGAGCGTCCTCGGTACGGTCCGCCGGCTCCTCGGGCGAGCCGCCGTCCGCGGGGACGAGGTAGGCGACCAGGCCGGTGCCGCCGCCCGGCGCCTCGCGGGGAAGGACGGCCGCGTGCCGGACGGCCGGGTGGGCGCCCAGCTCCGCCTCGATCTCGCCGAGCTCCACCCGGTGCCCGCGGACCTTGACCTGCTGGTCGATCCGGCCCAGGTACTCCAGCTCGCCGTCGGGCAGCCGGCGGGCCAGGTCGCCGCTGCGGTACAGCCGTTCGCCGTCGCCCAGCGGGGAGGGGACGAAGCGTTCGGCGGTGAGGCCCGGGCGGCCCAGGTAGCCGCGGGCCAGACCCGGCCCGCCGACGCACAGTTCGCCGGGCACGCCGGGCGGCACCGGTTCGCCGCGCCGGTCCAGCAGGTGCACGGCCAGGTCGGCCAGCGGGCGGCCGATCACGCTGCCGGGGGCGGCCAGGTCGGCCGGGCCGAGCGGGTGCGCGGTGACGTGGACGGTGGTCTCGGTGATCCCGTACATGTTGACCAGCCGGGGGCCGTCCGGGTGCCGGTCGGCCCAGGCGCGCAGCGCGCCCGGCTCCAGGGCCTCGCCGCCGAACACCACGTGCCGCAGCGCGAGCGGGCGCTCCGCCGTCCCCCCGGCCGCCGCGTCGGCCGCGGCCTTCGCGTCGGCGTCGGCGAACTGGCGGAAGGCGGTGGGCGTCTGGCTGAGCACCGTGACGCCCTCCGCGCGCACCAGCGCGTGGCAGGCGGCGGGGTTGCGCCGGGCCTCCTGGGGCACCACGGCGATCCGGCCGCCGTGCAGCAGCGCACCCCAGATCTCCCAGACCGAGAAGTCGAAGGCGGCGGAGTGGTACAGCGACCAGACGTCGTCCGGGCCGAACGGCACGTCCGCGACGGCCGCCTCGAAGAGCCGCAGCACATTGGCGTGGGTGAGCAGCGCGCCCTTGGGGCGGCCGGTGGTGCCGGAGGTGTAGATCACGTACGCGAGGTGGTCCGGGCCGAGCGGGGCCGGCGCCAGCGGCTCTCCGGTCACCGGCTGGTCGACGGCCAGCACCGGCACTCCGTCGGCGAGTTCGGCGTGCTCCGGGTCGGCGACCAGGGCCGCCGCGCCGGAGTCGGCCAGGGTGTAGGCCAGCCGGTCGGCCGGGTGGCGCGGGTCGAGCGGGACGTACGCGCCGCCGCTCTTCAGGATGCCCAGGATGCCGGTGACCAGCCGTACCGAGGGTTCGACGCAGATCGCCACCCGGTTCTCCGGACCCACCCCCAGCTCGCGCAGCCGCCGGGCCAGCGCGTCCGAGCGGCGGTCCAGCTCGGCGTAACTCAGGCTCTCCGTACCGGAGTTGACCGCGATCGCGGCCGGGCGCAGCCGGACCTGCTCGGCGAACGCGGCCGGCAGGCTGCGCGCCCGGGGCGGCGCGGCGGTGCGCCGGGCGGCACCGGCGGCCAGCTCGGCGCCGCGCTCGGCCGGGCCCAGCAGCGGCAGCGCGTCCAGCCGGGTGTCCGGGTCGGCGGCCGCGGCGGCCAGCAGGTGCAGCCACTGGTCGACGAACCGGCGCACGGTGCGCTCCTCGTACAGCTCGGTGCTGTAGTCGGCCAGGCCGGTCAGGCCCTGCGGGGTCTCGGTGACCTGGAGGTGCAGGTCGAACTTGGCGGTGCCGGTGTCCACCGCGGCCACGTCCATCCGCAGCCCGGGCAGCTCGATCCTGCTCTCCGGGGTGTTCTGCAGGACCAGCAGAAGGTTGGCGAACGGGGTGCGCCCGCCGGCGTCGCGGTCCGGGCGGACCTCCTCGACGATCCGCTCGAACGGCACGTCCTGGTGGGCGTACGCGGCGAGCGCGGACTCCCGGACGCGGCCCAGCAGTTCACGGAAGGTCGGGTTGCCGGACAGGTCGGTGCGCAGCGGCAGCATGTTGACGAAGAAGCCGATCAGGCCCTCGGTCTGCGGGTGGTTGCGGTTGGCCACCGGCGAGCCGACGACCAGGTCGTCCTGGCCGCTCCAGCGCTGCGCCACGGCGGTGAAGCCGGCCAGCAGCGCCATGTACAGGGTCGCGTCGTGCTCCCGGGCCAGCGCGGTGAGCCGGGTGGCGAGGTCGCCCTCCAGTCGCCACGGGAAGCAGGCGCCGGCGAAGCCCTGGCGGGCGGTGCGCGGCCGGTCGGTGGGCAGGTCGACGGCGCTGGGCGCGCCGGCCAGCCGCTCGCGCCAGTGCGCCAGTTGGGCGTCCAGGGCCTCGCCCGACACCCGCTCGTGCTGCCAGAGCGCGAAGTCGGCGTACTGCACCGGAAGTTCGGGGAGTTCGGCGGCCTCCGGCAGTTCCGGCGGCGCGGTGATCCCGGTCGGCTCGGCGGCGGCCGGCCGGTAGTGGTGGGCCAGTTCGCGCACCAGGATGTCCAGCGACCAGCCGTCCGCCACGATGTGGTGCACGGCGAGCACCAGCAGGTGCTCCTCGTCCGCCAGCCGGACCAGCCGGCCGCGCAGCAGCGGGCCCGCGCCCAGGTCGAACGGGCGGCGGCTCTCCTGCTCGGTCAGCTCGGCGAGCGCGGCCGCCCGGGCGTCGGCGGCCAGCGCGGACAGGTCGGTGAGCGGCAGCGCGACCTCGACCCGGGCGTGCACGACCTGCTCGGGCCGGCCGTCCTCGGCGCGGAAGGTGGTGCGCAGCGCCTCGTGCCGGGCCACCACCCGGCCCAGCGCCCGCTCCAGCGCGCGGGCGTCCAGCCGGCCGGTCAGCCGGACGGTGCAGGCGATGCTGTAGAGCGGGCTCGGTCCGGCGAACTGCTCGACGAACCACAGCCGTTGCTGGGCGAAGGAGAGCGGCAGCCGGGCCCCCTCGGGGCGGGGGGCGATCAGGCCGGCGGCGTCGGTGCGGGCGAGGCCCTGCTGCCGGAGCAACTGGGCGAGCAGGCGGCGCTTCTCGGAGGAGAGCGCGGCGCGCTGGGGTGACTGGCTCATGGGTGGTCCCGGGCGGTCGGAGAGGCGGTCAGGGCGGTCAGGGCGTGTGGTGCGGCAGCGGGAACTCCCGGCAGAGCCGGGCGACTTCGCCGCGCACCTCGGAGCGGACGGCCGGGTCGAGGGCGTACCCGGTCTCGCCGTCCGGCACCAGCGCGGTGAGCACCCGGTCGACGAGGGCGGCGCAGCGGCGCAGCTCGGCCGGGCCCATGCCGCGCAGGGCCAGGGTGTTGGTACCGAAGCGGATGCCGCTGGTGACCCGGGGGCCGTGCGGGTCGCCGGGGATCCGGTTGCGGTTGACCACGATCCCGCAGTCCGCCAGCGCGGACTCGGCGATCGCGCCGGTCAGCCCGCCCCGGCCGACGTCCAGCAGCACCATGTGGTTGTCGGTGCCGCCGGTGACGAGGGTGTGGCCCAGGCCGGCGAAGGCCTCCGCCAGCTCCCGGGCACCGGACACCACCCGCTGCGCCAGGGCGCCGAACTCGGGCTGGGCGGCGAGGTCGAAGGCGCGCGCCTTGGCGGCCACCGCGCCCAGGTCGGGGGTCCCCTGGAGGAACGGGAAGGTGCCGTGCGCGATCGCCTGGGCGAGGGTCCGCCGGGTGCCGGGCACCGGCCGGTCGGCGTCGCGGCCGAGCAGGATCAGGCCGCCGCGGGGGCCGTACAGCTGCTTGTAGGTGCTGGTGGTGGTGGCGTGCGCGTGGTCCACCGGGCTCGGGTGCAGCCCGGCCGCGACCAGGCCGGCGATGTGCGAGATGTCGGCGAGCAGGAAGGCGCCGACCTCGTCGGCGATCCGCCGGAACCGCGCGAAGTCCACCGTGCGCGGGTAGGCGCTGGCACCGCAGACGATCACCTTGGGCCGGTGGACCCGGGCCAGTTCGGCGACCTGCGCGTAGTCCAGCAGGCCGTCGGCGTCGGTGCCGTAGCCGACCGCGTGGAAGAACCGCCCCGACACCGAGGCCGGCGAGCCGTGGGTCAGGTGGCCGCCCGCGCTCAGCTCCATGCCGAGCAGGGTGTCGCCCGGCTTCATCAGGGTGCAGAGCACGATCTGGTTGGCGGTGCTGCCCGAGTGCGGCTGCACGTTGGCGTACCGGGCGCCGAACAGGGCGCGGGCCCGCTCCACCGCCAGCCGCTCGACCTCGTCGACCAGCTCGCAGCCCGCGTGGTAGCGGGCGCCCGGGTAGCCCTCGGTGGTGACGTTGGAGATGCTCGCGCCGGCGCAGGCCAGGACCGAGGGGTCGGCGCTGCTGGAGGCGGCCACCATGGCCAGGGTCTCGTTCTGCCGGGCGTGCTCGCGCTCGAGCAGGTCGGCCAGCAGCGGGTCGGCGGCGGCCAGGCGGTGTGCGCCGAGGCCGGCGTAGGCGGCCAGGACGCCGGTGGTCGTGGTGGTGGTCATGCGTGGCTCTCCTCGTGCTCCGCGTGCTGCGCGTTCGTCTCGTACGGCGCGTTCTTCTCGTGTCGGGCGAGCAGCCCGTGGGCCTCCTCGTCGGTCATCTCCAGCAGGGCGGCGGCGATCCGGGCCACCGCCGCGACGTCGGTGCCCGCCTCGCGGCCCCGGGTGGCCAGCCGCAGCGCCTGCTCGGCGAGGGTGGGCGCCTCGAACAGGTCGCGCAGCGGCAGCTCGACGCCGAAGGTCTCCAGCACCGCCGAGGCGAGCCGGGTGGCGAGCAGCGAGTGCCCGCCGAGGGCGAAGAAGTCGTCCTCCGCGCCGACCCGGTCGACCTCCAGCAGTTCGGCCCAGAGCGCGGCCAGCACCAGCTCGGTGTCGTCGCGGGGAGCCAGGTACGCGGCGGCGGCCCGGTCGGCCGTCGCGTCGGGTTCCGGCAGCGCGGCGCGGTCGACCTTGCCGTTGGGCGACAGCGGCAGCGCGTCCAGCGTCACGAAGACCGCCGGGACCATGTACTCGGGCAGCTCGGCCCTGAGCAGGGCGCGCAGCTCGGCGGCGGCCGGCGCCGCACCGTCCCGGGCGGGCACCAGGTAGCCGACGAGCCGACGCTCGTCCCCGCTGCCGCGGGCCGCGACCACGGCCCGGTCGATCCCGGGGTGGCGGCGCAGCACCGACTCGATCTCGCCCAGCTCGATCCGCAGCCCGCGCAGCTTGACCTGGTGGTCCAGCCGGCCGATCAGCTCGATCACGCCGTCGGCGCGGGTGCGGGCCAGGTCACCGGTGCGGTACAGCCGGGCGCCGGTCGGCACCGGGCCGGTGCCGGCGCCCGGGTGCGGGCGGTAGCGGTCCGCGGTCAGGCCCGGGCGGCCGAGGTAGCCGCGGGTCAACCCGGTGCCGGCCAGGCAGAGTTCGCCCGGGACCCCGACCGGGGCCGGCTCCAGCGCCGGGGTCAGCACCACGGCCTGCTGGTTCACCATCGGGCGGCCGTACGGGATGCTGGTCCAGGCCGGGTCGACCTCCCCGACGGGGTAGGTGATCGAGTGGATGGACGCCTCGGTGGCGCCGCCCAGCGCGATGAACGCCAGCTCCGGCGCCAGCCGGCGGAACCGTCCGACCAGCGGGACCGGGATCCAGTCGCCGCCGAAGAACGCGACGCGCAGCTGCGGCAGCCGGACGTTGCGTTCCTCCCCGGCCCGCACGAAGGCGTCGGCCAGCGCGGGGGCCGAGTTCCAGACCGTCACCCGGTGGCGGCGGACCAGGTCCACCCAGTGGTGCGGGTCGCGGGACCGGTCCGGGTGCGGCATCACCACCGCGCCGCCGGCCGCCAGGATGCCCAGCGTCTCGTAGACGAACATGTCGAAGCTGGGGGACGACAGGCCGAGCACCCGGTCGCCCGGTCCGACGCCGTAGGTGTCGTTGAGGTCCAGCAGGTTGTTGACGGCGCCGCGGTGCGGGACGGCGATGCCCTTGGGCGCGCCGGTGGAGCCCGAGGTGTGGATGACGTACGCCAGGTTGTCCGGGGTCGTCCCGGCCGGGCGCCGCGGGGCGGCGGACCACTGCCCGGCGTCCTCCACCTCCAGCAGGGCGGCCCCGCCCACGGGCAGCAGGCCGGCCAGGGCACGCTCGGTGAGCACCACCGGCGGCGCCGCGTCCCCGAGCATGAAGGCCAGCCGCTGCTCCGGGTAGGCCGGGTCCAGCGGCAGGTAGGCGCCGCCGGCCTTGAGGACGCCGAGCACGGCGGCCACCAGCGCCGGGCCCTTGGCGAGGCAGACGCCGACGGTGGTGTCCGGCCCGACGCCCAGGCCGGCCAGCCGGCCGGCGATCCGCTCGGCCAGCGCGTCCAGTGCCGCGTAGCTCAGCTCACCGCCGGCATGGAGGACGGCCGGCGCCTCCGGGCGCAGGGCGAGCTGCTCCTCGAACAGCTCGTGCAGACAGGCTCCGGCCCGCGGGTAGGCGTGGGCGGTGTCGTTCCACTCCACCAGGGCGCGGTGGCGCTCGGCCCCGGTCAGCATCGGCAGGGCGGACAGCCGGGTGTCGGGGGACGCGACGGCGGCGGCCAGCAGGGTGCGCCAGTGCCCGAGCAGCCGGTCCACCGTCGCCGGGTCGAACAGGTCGCTCGCGTACTCGACGGTGCCGGTGAACTCGCCGTCCACCTCGCGCAGCTGGAGGTTGAGGTCGACCTGCGCGCCGCCGCGCGGCACCTCCCGGACGGTCACCGCCAGGCCGGGCAGCTCGGGGGCGGCCAGCGGCGCGTTCTGCACCAGCAGCAGGGACTGGACCAGCGGGTTGTGACTGAGCGCCGGGCCCGTCGCCCGCTCGGGGAGCATCCGCTCGAACGGCAGCCGCTGGTGCTCGAAGGCACCCAGCGCGGCCCGGCGGACCCGGGCCAGCAGCTCGGCGAAGGTGGGGTCGCCGGCCATCGAGGTGCGGATCGGCAGGATGTTGACGAAGCAGCCGATCAGCCCCTCGGCCTCGGCCGGGCGCACCCCGGCGCCGGTGCCGACCACGATGTCCTCGCCGCCGCTGTGCCGGGCCAGCACCGCCTGGAAGGCGGCCAGCAGGGCCATGAACGGGGTCACCCCGGCCCGGCGGCACAGGGTCCGGACGGCGGCGGACAGTTCGGCCGGGAGCCGCACCGGCAGCGCGGCGCCGCGCAGCGACTGCACCGCGGGGCGCGGGCGGTCGCAGGGCAGCTCCAGCAGCTCGGGCGCGCCGGCCAGCGTCCGGCGCCAGTACGCCTGGTCCCCGTCCTCGCCGGCCGCCCGGGACTCGGCCTCCCAGACCGCGAAGTCGCCGTACTGGATCGGAAGTTCGGGCAGCTCGGCGGCCCGGCCGGCGTAGCACTGCGCCAGCTCGGCGAGCAGCACGCCGACCGACCACATGTCGGCCACCAGGTGGTGGACGGTGACGGCCAGCACGTGCCGCTGCGGCGCCAGCCGGTGCAGCACCGCGCGCAGCAGCGGCCCGCGGGCGAGGTCGAAGGGGCGGGCGGCGTCGGCGGTCAGCACCGCGTCCAGCTCGGCGGGCGGCGTCCGCCGGGTCTCCAGCGCGAACGGCGCCGGCTCGCCGACCAGTTGCACCAGCTCGCCGTCCGCCTGCTCGAAGCAGGTGCGCAGCGATTCGTGCCGGCCGACCAGTTCGGTCAGCGCGGCCGTCAGCGCGGCGGTGTCGAGCGGACCGTCCAGCTGCAGGGCGAACGGCAGGTGGTAGGCGCTGGTGCCGGGGGTCAGCCGCTCCACCAGCCAGATCCGGCGCTGCGCCGAGGTGGCGGGAAAGGCGAACTGCTGCATGGTCTGATCTGCTCTCTGCCGGTCGGACGGCCCGGGGGCGGGGCCAGGGACGGGGGCGGGCTCGTGGCGGGGGGCGGGACGGGTTCGGTGGTCGGGGCCGGGCCCCGGCTCCGGGACGACGCCGGGGCCGGGGGCGACGGGGGCCGTCATGAGCCGGTCACCAGGTAGGCGGCGGCCTCGGCGCCCAGACCGGCCGGGATCCGCAGGTCGGGCCGGACCTCGGCGGGCCGGTGGGCGGCTGCCCACCGGGCCCGGCCGCCACCGGTGACGTGCAGCAGCACGGTCTCCCCGGGCCGGATCCGTCCGGCGGCGACCGCCTGCCGCAGGCCGGCCAGCGCCACCGCCGCGGCCGGCGCGATGTCGACGCCCTCGGCCTCGGCGAACAGCCGTCCGGCGGCGACCGCCTCGGCGGTATCCGCCGCCAGCAGCTCCCCGCCGCTCTCGGCGAGGATCTCGCGCACCCCGCCGGCCACCGCGTAGGGCGGCTTGCGGGTGGTCAGCTCCTGGGCGTACGACGCGGCGATCGCCGCCCGGACGGCCGGGCCGGAGCCGACGGCCGGCTCGGCCAGTCCGTCCCGCCAGGCGCGGACCATCGGGGCGAACGGGGTGTTCTGGCAGAGCGTCAGCCGGGGCAGTCCGCCGGACGGGCCGCCGGCACTCCCCGCGGCCGGGAAGCCGGCCGCCAGCAGCCGCCGGGCCGCCTGGTGCGCGGCGATCGCGCCGGCCCCGCTGCCGACGGCCTGCACGTAGTGGTCGGGCAGCCGGCCGATCGTCTCGGCGGCCGCCAGCAGCGCGGTGCCGAGGCCGTCGCGCCGGGCCACGTTGCGGGTGCCGCCCTCGGCCTGGTGGCCGGGCCGGGCGGCGATCGCGTCGGCCAGCTCGATCGCGTCGGTGTAGTCGCCGGCCACCGTCACCAGCCGGACGCAGTCGGCCCGTGCACCGGCGGTGGCCAGCCCGGGCAGCGCCGTCTCCGGCACCACCAGGACGCACTCCACCGCCTGCCGCGAGCAGGCCCGCAGGAAGGCCGCGGCGGTGTTCCCGGCGGACGCGACCACCAGGACCGGCGGCCGCTCGGGCAGCCGGGCCAGCACCGCCTGCGCCTCCAGCTCCTTGAAGCTGCCGGTGGCGAGGGCGGCGCCGCGCTCGGGCCAGTAGCCGCTGAACGCGACCCACAGCTCGGTCAGACCCAGCGCGCGGCCCAGCCGCTCGGCCCGGTAGGCGGTGCCGCCGCTGCCCTCGGGCAGGGACCGGCCGGCGGTCGGCAGCCAGCAGCGGTAGCGGAACGGTCCGCTGCCGGGGCCGGGGGCGAACGCGGGGGCGTACTCGGTGCTCAGCAGGCCCGGCCGGTGCGTCGCGGCGCAGTCCAGCCGCAGCCCGTCGTCCTGGTAGCCCTCCCGGCAGACCGGACAGCGCAGCAGGTACGGGCGGTCCACGGGGGGCGTGGGACCGGTGACCGGCCGGGCCGAGGGGAGGTGGGGGGCGGAGGTCATCGGCCCTCCCCGACGGTGGACGGGACGCCGGCGGACGCGTCGGCGAGCACCGGTCGCAACGTGCCGTCGGACCCGCGGCTGACGGCGTACCGGGTGCGGTCCACCCGGGCCGGCCCCGGCCGGCCGGCGGCGGCCGCCCGCTCCGGCCGTGCCGCCGCCGCGTCCACCAGGGCGGCCACGGCCGCCACCGTGGGCCGCTCGAACAGCTGGTGCAGCGGTAGCTCGGCCCCGAACTCGGCCCGGGCGCGCTCGGCGAAGCGGGCCAGCAGGAGCGAGTGCGCACCCCGGTCGAACAGGTCCTCGTGGCGGCCGATCGGACCGGTCCTGAGGAGCTCGGCCAGCAGCGCGGCGATCCGCGTCTCGGTCGGCCCGTCCGGCCGCTCGGTGCCGCCCGGGGTGTCGCCCGGGTCGCCGGCGGACTCCGGCGCGGGCAGCGCCCGCCGGTCGACCTTGCCGTTGGCGGTCAGCGGCAGCGCGTCCAGCGTCACCAGCAGCGAGGGGACGGCGTAGCCGGGCAAGGTGCGGCGCAGCTGCTCGCGCAGCTCGGCGGGCGCCGTGCGCGGGCCGTGCCGCTCCGGACCGCGCTGTTCGGAGCCGTGCTGCTCCGGGCCGTTCTGCTCCCGGCCGTGCTGTTCCGGGTCGTGCTGTTCCAGGAAGGCGACCAGTCGGGCCCGGGCGCCCTCGCCGTCCACCACGACCGCCGCCCGGCGCACCGCGGGCAGCCGTTCCAGCGCGGTCTCGACCTCGCCCAGCTCGATCCGGTGCCCGTGCAGCTTGACCTGGGTGTCGGCGCGGCCGACGAAGAGCAGCGCGCCGTCCGGCCCGCGCCGCGCCAGGTCACCGGTGCGGTAGAGGCGCGCCCCCGGCTCGGCGCCGAAGGGGTCGGGCACGAAGCGCTCCGCGGTCAGGCCGGGCCGGCCGAGGTAGCCGTGGGCCAGGCCGTGGCCGCCGATCAGCAGCTCGCCGGTGACCCCGGCGGGGACCAACCGCAGGGCCGGGTCGACCAGGTGCAGGCGGGTGTTGGCGACCGGCGCGCCGAGCGGCAGCTCGCCGTCGGCCGCGGTCAGCTCGCCGCGCGCCGACCAGACGGTGGTCTCGGTCGGACCGTAGACCTGCCAGAGCCGCACGCCGCGGGCCAGCAGTTCGGCGGCCAGCTCGGCCGGCAGCCGCTCCCCGCCGCACAGCGCGGTCAGCCCGGGGGTGCCCGGCCAGCCCGCGTCCAGCAGCAACTGCCAGGTCACCGGGGTGGCCTGCAGGTGGCTGACCCCGCCGGCCTCCAGGCAGGCCCGCAGTCGCGAACCGTCGCCGGCCGTCGCCGCGTCCGCCAGGTGTACGGTCGCGCCGGTGGCCAGCGGCAGGAAGTACTCCAGCGCGGCGATGTCGAAGGCCGGGGTGGTGACCGAGAGCCAGCCGGTGCCCGGAGCGGGCGCCAGGTCGCGCTCGAAGGAGGCCAGCAGGTTCGCCAGCGCCCGGTGCGGCACCACCACGCCCTTGGGGCGGCCGGTCGAGCCGGAGGTGTGCAGCACGTAGGCCGCCGCCTCCGGGTCGACCGCGGTGTCGGCCGCGCGGCGGGCCTCGCCGATGGCGTCGACCGGCAGCACCGGCCAGTCGCCGGCCGGCACCCGGTCGGCGGGCAGGTCGGTCAGCACCGCGGCGGCGGCGCCGTCGGCCAGCACCAGGGCCAGCCGCTCGGCCGGGTGGCCGGGGTCCAGCGGCAGGTAGGCGGCGCCGGACTTGAGCACGCCCAGCAGCGCGGCGAGCAGCCGCGGAGTCCGCGGCAGCAGCACGGCGACCGTGCCGCCGGGGCCGATGCCCAGGGCGCGCAGCCGTTCGGCGACGCCGTCGGCCAGCCGGTCCAGGGTGCCGTAGTCCAGCTGCTCGCCGCCCCCGGGGCCGGCGGCGCGGACCGCGATCGCCAGCGGAGTGCGGGCGGCCTGGGCCTCGAAGCGGCGCACCACGCCGTCGGCGGGGTCGTAGGCGAGCGCGGTGTCGTCGCCCTCGGCGAGCAGCGTCCGGCGCTCGGCCGGCGTGAGCAGCGGCAGTGCGCCGACCGGCCGGGCGGCGTCGGCCGCGATCTCCGCCAGCAGGGTGGCGAACCGGGCGGCGAAGCGCTCCGCGGTGGCCGGCAGGTAGCGGTCGGTGTCGTAGCGGACCGAGCCGGCCAGGCCGCCCGCGGCCGCCCCCAGGGTGAGCTGGAGGTCGAACTGGCTGCCGCCGGTCGGCAGCGCCAGCGTGGAGCACTCCAGGCCGCCCAGGGTGAACGGGACGCCGTCGCGCCCGGTGGCCATCGCCACCAGCGCCTCGGCGTGCCCGCCCGGTGCCTGCTGGAGGCTGAACAGGCTGCGCACCAGGGGCCGGCCGCCCTGGTCGCGGTCCGGGCGGACCAGCTCGACCAGCGCGGGGAACGGCACCTCGGCGTCGTCCAGCGCGGTGCCGGCGTCGTCCCGTACCCGGGCCAGCAGCGCGGTGAAGGGCTCGGCGGTGTCGATCCGGGCGCGCAGCGGCACGGTGTTGACCAGGCAGCCGACGGTGCCGGCGAACTCGGCGTCGGCGCGCCCGTGGGTCGGGGTGCCGACCACCACGTCCGACTCGCCGGTGCAGCGGGCCAGCAACAGCTGGAAGGCGGCCAGCAGCACGACGTACAGCGTGCTGCCCTCGCGCCGGGCCAGCGCCGTCAGCGCCTCGGTGGTGGCGGGGTCCACGGTCAGCGGCACGGTCGTGCCGCGCATCCGCTGGCGCTCGGGCAGCGGCAGGTCGGCGGGCAGCGTGGTACCGGTCCGGACGCCGGCCAGGGCGGTGCGCCAGCGGTCCAGCCGGCGCCGCCCGGCGGCGGTGGCGGGCAGCGCGGCCTGTCGGCGGGCGAAGGCCGCGAAGGGGGCGGCGGAGGTGTCCGCGGTGGCACCGACCGGTTCGCCGCGCAGCGCCGCCGGGTAGTCGGCGGCCAGCTCGTCCAGCAGCACGGACAGCGACCACAGGTCGGCCACCAGGTGGTGGGCCGTCAGCACCAGCCGGTGGCCGCCCTCGGTGCCGGTGAACAGCCGCGCCCGCAGCAGCGGCCCGGTCTCCAGGTCGAAGGGCTGCTCGGCCGCCGCGGTCAGGCGCTCGGCCAGCTCGGCCGCGCTCCAGCCGGAGGCGTCGACCTGCTCGAAGCCGGGCGGGAGCTCGGCGTGCACCCGCCGCACCGGACCGGACGCGGTCCGCGGGAAGGTGCTGCGCAGGACGGCGTGCCGCCGGGTCAGGCCCTCCAGGGCGGTGCGCAGGGCGGCCGGGTCGAGCCCGCCGTGCACCCGGAAGGCGGCGGAGACCAGGTAGGCGGGGCTCTCGGGGGCGACCTGGTGCAGCAGCCGGAGCGCGGCCTGGTTGGGGGAGAGCGGGTGGTCGCCGGGCTCGGTGGCCGGGTCGGGTGCGTCCTTCGTCGCGGCGGCCTCCTCGGTGTCCCCGGCCGCCTCGTCGAAGCGCTCGGCGAGCAGCCCGGCCAGCCCGGCCAGGTCCAGGGCGAGCGCCTCGGTCAGCCCCAGGTCGACGCCCAGGGCGGCGCGCAGCTCGTGCCGCAGCCGGACCGCGCCGAGCGAGTCCAGGCCCAGCTCGGCGAGCCGCTGCCCGGGTGCGAGCTCCTCGGCGGCCAGCCCGAGCCGGGCGCCGAGCAGCGCGCGCAGCGCGGCCAGCAGCAGCGCCGGGCGCTCGGCCGGACCGGCCGCCCGCAGCGCCCCGGCGTCCAGGGCCGCCGGCCGCTCGTCCACGGCGCCCTGCGGCCGGCCGCTGTGGGCGAGCGCGGTGAGGGCGCCGTCCCGGTAGGAGGCGGCGCACACGTGGCGCTGCACCTTGCCGCTGGACGTGCGCGGCAGCGTCGCGGCGCGGATCAGCACCACCGCGGCCGGCCGCACCCCGTGCGCCTCGGCGACCGCCTCGCGCACCGCGCGGGCCAGCGCCGGCAGCTCGCCGTCCTGGTGGTCGCGGGCGACCTCCTGGACGATCACCAGCTCGGCCGCACCGGCCAGTTCGACCTGGACGGCGGCGCCGCAGTTGGCGCGCAGCGCCGGGTGGACGGCGGCGACGGTCTGCTCGATGTCCTGCGGGTAGTGGTTGCGGCCGCGGACGATGATCAGGTCCTTCAGCCGCCCGGTGACGTACAGCTCGCCCTCGTGCAGCAGGCCCAGGTCGCCGGTGCGGAGGAAGGCGGGGTCGTCAGCAGGTCCTCCGTCGGCGAGGCGGGCTCCGAAGGTGGCGGCGGTGTGCTCCGGCCGGTTCCAGTAGCCCTGGGCCACGCTCGGGCCGGAGAGCCAGATCTCGCCGATCGCGCCGGCGGGCACCGGCCGGCGGGTCACCGGGTCGACGATCTCCAGCCGCTGGGACGCGTCCGGGCGTCCGCTGCTGACCAGCTCGGTGCTCCCGGTGATCGCCGTTCCCCCGGTGGCGGCGTCGGCACCCCCGGAGGCGCCCGCGAGCAGGGAGTTCGGCGCCAGGTAGCGGGCGGGGGCGGTGCCGTGCGGCTTGCAGGAGACGATCAGCGTGGCCTCGGCCAGCCCGTAGCACGGGGTGAAGGCCTCGGCCCGGAAGCCCGCCGGGGCGTAGGCGGCGGCGAACCGCCGGAAGGTTTCGGCACGCACCGGCTCGGCACCGTTGAACGCCACCTCCCAGCTGCTCAGGTCGAGTCCGGCCAGCACCTCGGGGGTGGCCAGATCGGCGCACAGGTCGTAGGCGAAGTTGGGGCCGCCGCTGACCGTCGCCCGGGTGCGGCTGATCTCGCGCAGCCAGCGCAGCGGGTCCTGGGCGAAGGCGGTGGGCGCCATCAGCGAGCAGGAGCCGGCGTAGTACAGCGGCTGGAGCATGCCGCCGATCAGGCCCATGTCGTGGAAGAGCGGCAGCCAGGACATGCCGCGGGTGCTGCCGGTGGTGCGGAAGGCCCGCTGGATCAGCGCCGAGTTGTGCAGCAGGTTGCCGTGCGTCAGCACCACGCCGCGCGGGGCCGAGGTGGAGCCGGAGGTGTACTGGAGGAACGCCACGGTGTCGGCGCCGACCCTCGGGCGCACCCAGCCCTCCGCCTCCTCCTCGGGCACCCGGTCGGTCGCGAGCAGCCGCAGCACGTCCATCACCGCGCCGTCCGGGTCTCCGGGCAGCAGCCGGTCCCGGACGGCGGCGGTGGTCAGCGCCACCGTCGCCCCGCAGTCCGCGACGATGTCCACCAGCCGCTCCAGCGAGCGCGGCCGGCGGTTGGGCGGGTACACCGGCACCGCGACGGCCCGCGCGTACAGGCAGCCGACGAAGGAGACCACGTAGTCCAGGCCCGGCGGTTGGAGCAGCAGCACCGGACGGTCGGTCAGACCGAGCCGCTGCAGCCGGGCGGCGACGGCCCGGGCCCGCCGGTCGAGCTGTCCGTAGCTCAGCCGCTCGGCCGGGGCGTCCTCCCTCCCGGAGAACTCGAAGGCCGTGCGGTCCGGATCCGCCGCCGCGGTGGCGGCGATCGCCGAGATCCAGTCCTGGTGCTCAAGTCGCGGGTCCACGCGTTCTGTCCTCACCGTTCGGTGTCCGATGCCCTGTGTCTGCCGTTGTCGGCGGCCGTTCCGTCCGGCCGCCCCGTGCTCAGCCGGCGGCCGGGACCGCCGCGGCCTCGGCCTCCTGCTCCGCCATCGCCAGGCGCAGGCTCAGCGGGCGCATGTCGGTCCACACCTCGTCGATGTGGGCCAGGCACTGCGCCTTCTCGCCCCGGGGGCCCTCGGCGCGCCAGCCGGCCGGCAGCTCCCGGTCGGCCGGCCAGATCGAGTACTGCTCCTCGTGGTTGACGACGACCTGGTAGACGGTGGTGTCCTCGTTGCTCATGACTGCGCTCCGATCCGATGGATGGGTGTTCCGGTGGTCCCGGTGGTTCCGGTGGTTCCGGTGGTTCCGGTGGTTGTGGTGGTGCCGGTGATGGGGTCCCGGCCGCGGGTCGCCGCGGGTCGCTGCGGGCCGGCCGACCTGTCATCGATGCTGTCGTTCCGCCCTGACCGCGCCCTTGGTCCGGCCTGGGTCCGTCCTGGGCGGGGGCGGACGGGCCTCCGGCGGTGCTCCGGCGCGGCTCCGGCGTCGTACCGGCGGCGCCCCGCCGGCGCGGCTGCGGCTCACTGATGGCTCACTGACGTCTCACTGACGCCTCACTGAACGCCGACCGAGGTCGTCGGCCGGCCCCGGTCCACCCGGTCGAGGCCGGGGAAGAGCCGGGCCTCGGCGGCCTCGCGGAGGTAGGAGGCGCCGGCGGTGCCGCCGGTGCCGCGCACCATCCCGATGATCTTCATGGTGATGCCCCAGTGGGTGCGCTTCATGGCGCCCCAGGCGTCGTCCAACTCCGCCATGGCCTCCCGTAGTTCGTCCTGCGGAAGGCCGCTGTCCAGGAGCGTGCGGTGCAGCGTCGGGCCGGAGCGTTCGACGGCTCGGTACGCCCTGGACTGGACCGCGCTCCGCCCGTCGGTGTTGGCCCGGATGACCGCGAAGGCGTCCTTGGGCATGGTGGTCAGCACCCGGAACACCGCGGACGTCCCGGCCACCTGACGGGCGGCCGCCGCCAGCAGCGCCCGCGCCGGCTCGGCCCGGCCGGCGGCCACGGCCTCGGTGGCCGCCCGTACGGCGTCGGCGACCGCGGCGAAGACCGCCTCGAAGATCTGGATCACCCGGATGAACATCTGCTCGTCGTGGCCGCGGGTGGTCGGCGTCAGCGTCAGTTCCACGGCCCGCAGCACCTCGGGCGGCACCGCGTCCCGTGCCGCGGCGACCGCCTCGGCGCAGGCGCGGACGAGCTCGGCCGGATCGGCCGGGGCTCCGTCGCCGGCGGGGAGCCCGGCCGCCGCG
This sequence comes from Kitasatospora sp. NPDC127111, assembly GCF_042677465.1. NCBI lineage: Bacteria > Bacillati > Actinomycetota > Actinomycetes > Kitasatosporales > Streptomycetaceae > Kitasatospora > Kitasatospora sp. NPDC127111. Next base: position 217 of record NZ_JBHXTG010000093.1, on the reverse strand, counting down.
GTGAGGGCGCGCAGGGCGGCCCGGGTGCGGGGCAGGCCGGCGGGGGTCTCGGCGAGGGTGGCGGCCTCGATGGTCACCAGGTCGGCGAGCAGGGCGGTGATCACCTGCTCCGCGCCGACCCCGGCCGCGGCCAGCGAGGCGTAGACCGGGCTGCCCAGGTAGCTGTCGTAGTCGCCCTGACGGCCGTCCACCACCTGGGGCAGCCAGTCCGCGAGCA
>NZ_JBHXTG010000092.1:26124-30600 GCF_042677465.1 Kitasatospora sp. NPDC127111 | reverse complement strand
TTTTTGATGTCGACGTGGACCAGCTCGCCCGGTGCGGCGCGTTCGTAGCGCCGCACCGGGCATCCCGTGGCGCGGTCGAGGTGCGAGAGGCGGGCCAGCCGGTAGCGGACCAGGACCCGGTGGACGGTGGCCGGGTTCAGACGGAGCAGGTAGGCGATGCGCGCCGGTCCCCACCGGCGCAGGACACGGACCTTGACTATCCGCCGCTCGGTACGGGCCGGCAGCCGACGCGGATTGCGGTGCGGCCGCGAGGACCGGTCGCTCATGCCGCCCTCGCCCAGGACGCGGTAGCGGTCCGCCCAGCGTTTGGCCGTTGTGGGCGAGACCTGGAAACGCTCGGCGGCCCGCCGCAGTGGCCAGCCGTCCTCGACCACGCAGCGGGCCAGACGCAGGCGGCCGGTCTCGGTCAGCGGTGCGTTACGGTGTGGCATGAGGGCCTCTCTGGGAGCCGGTGCAGATGTCGCAATCCACACCGAGCCAGAAGGCCCTCACTCATTTCAAGATCACGCCGCCATGAGCTCTGTCACCAACCTCCGTGGTCAGTACAGCTAGGGCACGCCCCCGGGGGCCGGTGAGGGCCCGGAAGGCGGCCCAGGGGCCGCTACCGGTCCTCCAGGAGGTTGGCCCGCAGGCCGGCCAGCACGTCGTCGTCCAGCCCGAGCCCGTCCTGCCAGAACTTCTCGAAGGTCACCCAGCCGGCCGTGACCTCCTCGAAGGCCGCCTCCAGGTAGTCGCGCTCCGCCCGGAAGACCGGGAGCAGCAGCTCCGGCTCCCGCATCAGACCGCGGGTGCCGAAGCTGTCGACCACGTTCTCGACGATCGCGGCGGACCGCTCGTTGGTGAGCAGGTAGTCGGCGAAGACGGTGTCGCGGTCCACCCCGAGGGCGGTCAGCAGGATCGCCGCCGTCCAGCCGGTGCGGTCCTTCCCCGCCGAGCAGTGGAACAGCAGCGGCGGGCCGTCCGGCGCGGCCAGCAGGCGCAGCACGGTGGCGAAGCGCTCGCGCGCGACCGGGTCGGTGACGAACCAGCGGTAGAGGCCGGTCATCATCGCGGCGGCCTTGCCGTCGCCGAGCAGGGCCCGCTGCTTCTCCGGGCTGCGGTCGGCCAGGGCGTCGCGCAGCGCGACGTAGATGTCGAAGTCGGCGGCGAAGACCGGCAGGTGGTGCAGGGTCATGCCGTCCGGGGTGGCGCGCTCCACGGTGATCGGCGAGGCCGACAGCTCGGCGGCCGCGATCGCGGCGACCGGCAGGCCGGGGACCCGGTCCGGGCCGGCCTCGCGGACCTCGTCGAGGCTGCGCAGGTCGACCACCTGGCGCAGGCCGAGCGCCCCGAGCAGCCCGAGGTCCTCGTCGGTGAGCCGGTTGAGGCCGTCGCTGCGCAGGGCGACGCCGTGCCGCAGCACCCGGCCGTCGGCGGTCCGGTAGCCGCCGAGGTCGCGGGCGTTGACGGCGCCGCGCAGGCCGAGACTCCGGGCCGCCACCCCGTCGGCCTCCCCGAGGGCCTTCCCGCCCTTCCCGGTGGTCTCCGCCGGCGTCTGCGCGGCTTTCCGGATGGCCTGGATAGCGGCGGTCTCGGTCTGCTGCTCGGTCACGCGGTGGCCTCCATTGGATATTCGGACTGTGACGTGACACAACCCTGCGCGATATTGCATGAACCTGCCCGACGGAACAGGGGGATGTGCAAGGGTGTCATGCGCAACGCCGCCAGTGTAGGGCGCGCCGCTCCCGCACCGGCCGTACGGTCGGTGACCAGCGGTAACGCTCAGGGTCCGGTTTTAATTTTCAATTCATTATTTGCGCATCGGGTGCACTTCCCGCCACAATCAGCGCCTTCATGGCATCACCATGAACGTTGGTAACAGATTCGCTGCACTCCCGCCCATTTGGTCCCAATCGGTGCGGAGTCTCCACCAGGATGGGCGCCGGGCAGCCTGCTGCCCGCGAACAGCGACAGGGCAGGAAAGCGCCGAGCAGCGGAGCGCCCTGCCCAGGGGAGGAACACACATGGGTCGAGCGACCCGAAGAGTTGCCGCCTGCGCGGCAGCAGTCCTGCTGGCCGGCGGCCTGCAGTCGTCCCTCGCACACGGTGCCGTGTCGGCTCCCAGGATCGACCTGACGGTCCTGGTGATCAGCGACGGCGGCCCTGCGACGGCGGCCATCGCCGCCGAGCTGAAGAGCCAGGGCACCCCGTACAAGGTCGTCGACCTCAACGACGCCAACCGCCCGGTCATCGACGCCGCCTTCCTCAGCGACACCGTCAACGGGCAGCCGCGAGGCAAGTTCCAGGGCATCGTGATGCCCAACAACAACCCGTTCGCCGCCGGCTCCGCCGAGATGACGGCCCTCGCCACCTACGAGGCCGCGTTCGGCGTCCGCCAGGTCGACGCGTACACCTACGCCCAGCCGGACGTCGGCCTGAACTGGGCGGTCAACCCGGGCTACATGGGCAAGCTGGACGGCGTCCAGGCCCAGGTCACCGGCGCCGGCCTGGCCGGCCCGTTCGGCTACCTCAAGGGCGCCGTCCCGTTCGAGGACAACGACCCGGGCGTGGACGAGAGCTACGGCTACCTGGCCACGCCGCTGGCCTCGCTGCCGGCGGGCGCCACGTTCACGCCGCTGGTGGAGGCCCCGATCCCGGGCTCCACCGCGAACGGCTCGCTGGTCGGCGAGTACGCCCACGACGGCCGCAAGGAACTGGTCGTCACCTTCGTCTACAACCAGTACCAGCAGCAGTACCGGCTGCTGGCGCGCGGCATCGTCGACTGGATCACCCAGGGCGTCCACCTCGGGTACGACCGCAACTACTTCGCGGCCCACGTCGACGACGTCTTCCTGGCCGACGACCGCTGGGACACCGTGCTGAAGTGCACCCCCGGCGACGTCACCTGCCCGCCCGGCACCCCGGAGACGGCCAACCCGATCCGGATGACCCAGGCGGACGCGCAGTACGCCAAGCAGTGGCAGGCCGCCAACAACTTCACCATGGACATGGTGTTCAACGGCGGCGGCAGCGAGGACTGGAAGGCCGACCACTCGGTCACCACCGACCCGGTGGTGGACCAGATGGTCGCCGACCAGAGCAGCTACCGGTGGGTCAACCACACCTACACGCACCCGTACCTGGGCTGCCTGCAGGACGTCTCGGTGGTGCCGTGGAAGTGCACCAAGGACGGCGCCGGCAACACCGTCTGGATCGACCAGGCCACCATCACGTCCCAGATCAAGAACAACATCGACTGGGCCGCGGCGCACGGGCTGGGCATCGACAAGACCGAGCTGGTCACCGGCGAGCACTCCGGCCTGCTGACCGCCCCGCAGGAGACCAGCGACAACCCGTACCTGGCGCCCTCGCTGGTGACCAACGGGGTCAAGTGGCTGGCCAGCGACGCCTCCCGCGAGAGCGGCCAGCGGTCCGTCGGCTCGTCCACGCTGACCGTCCCGCGGTACCCGATGAACGTCTTCTACAACGCCGGCACGGCGAAGGAGGAGACCGACGAGTACAACTGGATCTACACCAGCGTGGCCAACGGCGGCAGCGGCGTCTGCGAGAGCAACGCCAACTCCACCTGCCTGCCGGCGCCGCTGAACGTCAACACCGGCTACCAGTCGTACATCGTGCCGCTGGAGGCCCGGATCGACCTCGGCCACGTGCTGAGCAACGACCCGCGGCCGCACTTCATCCACCAGTCGAACCTGTCCGAGGACCGGATCGTCTACCCGGTGCTGGAGAAGATCCTCTCCACCTACCGCGGACTGCACGCCGACAACGCCCCGATCGTGAACCTGCCGCAGAAGGAGATCGGCGCCGAGTTCCAGCGCCGCGCGGCCTGGAACGCGGCCCTGGCCTCCGGTCAGGTCACCGCGTACCGGGTCGGCGACACCGTGACGGTGAGCGCCCCGGCCGGTGTTCAGATCCAGGCCACCATGCCGACCGGTACCACTCAGAAGCTGTCCATCGGATCCACCGCCTTCGGTACCGCTTACGCCGGTACGCTTTCGGGCTGGGTGAAGCCGGCGCAGCTGCAGAGCAGCGTCACGCTGAAGCTGCCCGCGGCCGCCGCCCCGGCGACCGCGACGGTCGCGCCCAGCGTCGCCGCCAACTCGGTGACCGCCCCGGCGCCGGCCGACAAGAAGGTCGTCCCGCAGGGCACCGTCGACGCCGTCCCGGCCGGTCCGGGCGACACCGCGCGGACCGACGCGCCGGTGCTCGTCCCCGGCAGCGGGGCACCGGTGGCCGGCAAGGGCGCCACCACCGGCAAGAGCACCACCCCGGGCACCGCCAAGGGCGGCGCCCAGACCGGCAAGGCCTCCGGGGGGAAGGCCGACCCGGCCAAGAAGACCGCCGGCCAGACCGGCACCCGCTAGACAGGTGACACGGTGGTGGGGGCGGGCCGTCCCCCCCCCCCCCCCCCCCCCCCCCGCCCCCCGCGGCCGCGCCGCGGCCATGTCACCACATCACGAGGCGCGGAGCCAAGAG
>NZ_JBHXTG010000092.1:0-26114 GCF_042677465.1 Kitasatospora sp. NPDC127111 | reverse complement strand
CCCCGCCCCCGCCGCCGCGGGGGGGGGGGGGCACGCCCCCCCCGCCCACCCCGCCGCCCCCCCCCCCCCCCCCCCCCCCGCGGGGGGGGGGGGGGGGGGGGGCGCCCCCCCCCCCCCCCCCACCACCGGACACCCTGCCCGGCCGTCCAGGCCGGGCGCTTGACGCAAGGACAGGAGGGGGGAAGCGATGCGCGTCACCCTGCTCACCGAGGGGACGTACCCGCACCAGCACGGCGGCGTGAGCGTCTGGTGCGACCAGCTCGTCCAGGGCATGCCCGACGTCGACTTCGACATCATCGCCGTCACCGGTACCGGGCACGAACCGCTGGCCTGGGAGCTGCCCGCCAACGTGCGGTCGGTCACCACCGCGCCGCTCTGGGGGCCGGCGACCGAGGGCAGAGCCCCGCGCGGCAAGGAGCTGCGGCGGTTCCTCAACGCGTACGAGCGCTTCCTGCACTCCGTCCTGGACCCGGTCTACACCACCCACTTCGGCACCGAGCTGTACGGCTTCGCCGACCTCGCCCGGCGCGGACTGCTCAGCCCGGCGCTGCGCAGCGAACGAGCCCTGCGCACCCTCCAGCACGTCTGGACCCGCGACTACCTCTCCACCGCCGCCTCCCGGCCCACCCTGCACGACGCGCTCAACGCCACCGACCTGCTGGAGCACGCGCTGCGCCCGCTGTCGGTCGAGCCGCCCAAGGACGGGGTCGCGCACGCCGCGAGCGGCGGCCTGGCCACCCTGCCCGGGCTGATCGCCTCGCAGCAGTACGGCGTGCCGTTCCTGCTCACCGAGCACGGCATCTACCTGCGCGAGCGCTACCTCGGCTACCGCACCGGCCCGTACCGGTGGCCGGTCAAGGCGCTGCTGCTGGGCTTCTACCGGATGCTCGCCGAGGAGAGCTACCGGCGGGCCGCCCTCGTCACCCCCGGCAACCGGTACAACCGGCGCTGGGAGGAGCGCGGCGGCACCCCGTCCGCGCACATCCGGACCGTCTACAACGGCGTGGACCCGGCGGCCTTCCCGCCCGCCGGGCCGGAGCCGGAGATCCCGACGCTCAGCTGGGCCGGCCGGGTCGACCCGATCAAGGACCTGGAGACGCTGATCCGCGCCTTCGCGATCGTGCGGCGCGAGATACCCGAGGCCAGGCTGCGGCTGTTCGGCGGCACGCCCAAGGGCGGCGAGGCCTACCGGGACGGCTGCATAGCGCTGGCCGCCGAGCTCGGCGTCGCCGACTCGGTGGCCTTCGAGGGACGCGTCGCCGACATCACCGACGCGTACGCGGCCGGGAACGTGGTGATGCTCTCCAGCATCAGCGAGGGCTTCCCGTTCACCCTGATCGAGGCGATGTCCTGCGGCCGCTCCACCGTCTCGACCGACGTGGGCGGCGTGCGCGAGGCCGTCGGCGACACCGGTCTGGTCGTCCCGCCCCGCGAACCCGAACCGATGGCCGCCGCCGCCATCGAGCTGCTGCGCGACCCGGAGCGCCGCGCCCGGCTGGGCGAGCAGGCCCGGCTGCGGGTGATCGAGCAGTTCACGCTCCGCCAGAACATCGACGGCTTCCGCGGCATCTACACCGAGCTGCTGGGCACCTCCCGCTGGCTGCCGAACGGCGTGGTCGCGGTCCAGGGCGGCGCCCCGGCCGGCTGGGACGAACCGGTGGTCGTGGGCGAGCGCAGCGAGGTGGGCGCATGAGCGAGTGCAGCGAGCGAACCATGAGGAGGCGCGGTCACCGCGAAGCGGCCGCCGAGCGCAGCGAGGTGGGCGCATGAGCGGCCCCCTCCGTCTGGTGCCCGACGAGGCCGGTCCGGACTGGGCCGAGCAGACCGTGCAGCTCCGCACCCTCCCGCGCAAGCGCCGCCGGCCGGTGCTGCCCACGCAGGCCCCCGCGCCCGCGGCGGAGCAGCTCGACCTCTCGCCCGACCCGCTGGACGAGCTCGCCGCGCGGCTCGCCGACGTCTGCGCCGACGCGGTCCACCCGTACGAGATCGCGGCCTTCCTGGAGTCCGACGGCCTCTCCGACGAGCAGGCGGCGCTGCTGTACGGCCGCCCCGACGCGTTCACCGTCGCCGAGGAGCTGTTCGAGAAGGTCGAGCGCCGCTACCCCGGCCCGAGCGCCGAGTTCGCCAACCCCTGGCGGGCCGACCCCTGGCGCTGTGTGGTGCGCGGCCTGGTCTTCGCCCTGCCCGGGCTGGGCTACCTGCTGGGCGCCAACCTGTTCGCGGCCACCCGGATGCGCTTCGGCCTCCCCTCGGGGATGCTCGCGCTCTCCGTGGCCACCCTGGTCAGCTGGTCGTGGAACCAGGCGCTGGCGCACCGCTCGTACGCCTGGCTGGGCCGCGGCCGGCGCCGCGCGGCCGGGCTCTGCCTGGCCGTCGGCGCGCCCGCGGGGGCGCTGGTCGCGGCCACCGCCGGGTACGTGGTCGGCGGCCCGCTCGGCGCGCTCTGCTTCGCCGCCGGGCAGTCCGGCTACCTCGCGGCGGCCACCGTGCTGCTGGTGCTCGGCCGGGAGAAGTTCCTGCTGCTCGCGCTGGCGCCGTCCGCGGTCGGCGCGGGCGTGGTGCTCGCCGTGGACGTGCCGCAACCGGTCCGGACCGTCGTGCTGCTGTCCTCACTCGCGCTGGCGGTGGGGCTGGCCGCCCGGGAGATCTTCCGCTGCCTGCGCAGCGAGCAGGACGCCACCGTGCTGAGGCTGCCGCTCGGGCACGAGCTGCCGCACCTGCTGTTCGGGCTGGCGGTCGGCACCCTCACCCTGATCGCGGGCCTCGGCACCACCGTCCACCAGGCGGTCCGCACCGGGGCCGCGGAGGGCGCGTCCGCCAGCCCGACCGGGCCGGCCATGATCGCGCTGACGCTGAGTCTCGGCCTCGCCGAGTGGCTGCTCTTCCGCTACCGGGCGATGGCCGTGGCCGCGCTGCGGACCAGCCACACCCCGGCCGCGTTCGCCCGCCGCACCGGCGGCGTGCTGCTCGGCTGCCTGTTCATCTACCTCACGACCGTGGCCGCGCTGGACGCCGCCGCCACCGTGCTCTGGCCCGGCGCCCCGGCGCTCGGCGTCCCGGAGCTCGGTGCGCTGCTGCTGCTGGGCGGCTCGCTCTGGCTGGCGCTGCTGCTGAACGCCTTCGGGTTCAGCTGGAGCACCGCCCTCATCTGTCTGGCAGCCGCCGGCGCCGAGTGCGCCGCGCTGCTGGCCGGTGCGGACCCGACCGTCCTGCAGCTGATCGGCTGCGGGGCCGCGGCCGCCGTCCTCACCGCCGTGGCCGGGCCCGTCCTCGGCCGCACCACCAAGCACCGCTGAGTCCGCTCGGCGCTGCCGCACCACCCGTACCGGGCCGGGCCACCACGCACCGTCCACACCCGGCCGTCCCCAACAGAAAGCGAGTCACCATGAGCAGCGTCGCCGTCACCGGAGCCGAGGGCTTCATCGGCTCCCACCTCGTCGAAACGCTGGTCGCCGACGGCCACCAGGTCCGCGCGATGGTCCAGTACAACTCCTTCTCGTCCTTCGGCTGGCTGGAGACCCTCCCCAAGGAGGTGCTGGACTCGGTCGAGATCGTCCTCGGCGACGTCCGGGACCCGGGCTCGGTCAACGGCCTGGTCAAGGGCACCGAGGCGGTCTACCACCTGGCCGCCCTGATCGCGATCCCGTACTCCTACCGCGCCCCGCACTCGTACGTGGACACCAACGTCACCGGCACCCTCAACGTGCTGGAGGCCGTGCGCCACCTGGAGATCCCCCGCCTGGTGCACACCTCCACCAGCGAGACCTACGGCACCGCGCAGACCGTGCCGATCACCGAGGACCACCCGATCAACACCCAGTCCCCCTACGCGGCCTCCAAGGCCGGCGGGGACCGTCTGGCCGACAGCTACCACGCCAGCTTCGAGACCCCGGTCGTCACGCTGCGCCCGTTCAACACCTTCGGCCCGCGCCAGTCGATGCGCGCCGTCATCCCGACGGTGATCGCCCAGCTGGCGGCCGGCGAGACCGAGATCACCCTCGGCGACCTGCGCCCCACCCGCGACTTCACCTTCGTCAAGGACACCGCCAACGCCTTCCGCACGGTCGGCACCGCCCCGGCCGAGACCGTGGTCGGCAAGACCTTCAACGCCGGCACCGGCGGCGAGATCTCGGTCGGCGACCTGGTCACCCTGGTCGGCAAGCTGATGGGCGTGGACGTCACGGTGAAGGAGGACGAGCAGCGCATCCGTCCCACCAACTCCGAGGTGATGCGCCTGGTCGCCGACGCCACCCGGCTGCGCACCGCCACCGGTTGGGCCCCGCGGTTCTCCCTGGAGGAGGGCCTGGAGCAGACCATCGAGTTCTTCCGCGACCCGGCCAACCTGGCGCGCTACAAGACCGACATCTACAACGTCTGATCGGCCACGCCTCCCCGGCACCACCGTTCGACCGACAACCAAAGGCTCCTGTAGCACCATCTTCCGTGGGGGAAACACCATGCACGCAGTGATCCTGGCCGGCGGTAAGGGCGTACGCCTTCGCCCCTACACCACCGCGCTCCCCAAGCCGCTCGTCCCGATCGGCGACCAGCACGCGATCCTGGAGATCGTGATGCGCCAGCTCGCCGCCGCGGGCTTCAAGACCGTCACCCTGGCCATCGGCCACCTCGGTCACATCATCCGCGCCTACGTCGGCAACGGCTCCCAGTGGGGGCTGCGGGTCGGCTACGCCGTCGAGGACACCCCGCTCGGCACCATGGGCCCGCTGCTCACCATGCAGGACCGGCTGCCCGAGCACTTCCTGGTGATGAACGGCGACATCCTCACCGACCTGGACTTCGCCGGGGTGCTCAAGCACCACGAGGCCTCCGGGGCGCCGCTCACCATCGCCACCTACGCCCGCCAGGTGAAGATCGACTTCGGCGTGCTGACCACCGAGTCCGGTTCCATCACCGGCTTCCAGGAGAAGCCGAGCATCGACTACCGGGTCTCGATGGGCGTCTACGGCGTCTCCCGCTCGGCGCTCGCCAAGTACTCCCCCGGCCTGCCGCTCGGCTTCGACGAGCTGGTGCTGGACCTGCTGGCCGCCCAGACCCCGCCGTCCGCCTACGAGTTCGGCGGCTACTGGCTCGACATCGGCCGCCCGGACGACTATGACCGGGCCAACGCCGAGTTCGCGCTGATCCGCTCGCAGTTGATGCCCGGCGCGCCCGAGGGCGGCCTGTACGCCGTCCCGGACGGGCAGGACGTACCGATCCCGGCCGCCCGCACCGAGGACGACGCGGCCGGGCAGGGCGTCCCGGCCGCCGTGGCCGCGGCCGGCGGCTCCGACAACGACGGACGGGCCGCGTGAGGATCCTGCTGCTCGGCGCGGACGGCTTCCTCGGCCGCCACGCCGCCACCGTCCTGCGGTCCCTGCCCGGCGCCACCGTGCTGACCGCCGGGCGCCGGCCCGACCACGACCTGCGGCTGGACCTGGCCACCGCCCAGGCCGGCCCGCTCGGCGAGGAACTCGCCGCGCTCGCACCCGACGCGGTGGTCAACTTCGCCGGCGCGGTCTCCGGCAGCGCGGCCAAGCTCGCCGAGGTCAACGCCCGCGGCCCGGCCGTGCTCTGCGAGGCGGTCGCCCAGGGCGCCCCGAAGGCCCGGCTGGTGCACATCGGCTCGGCCGGCGAGTACGGCGTCTGCGAGCCGGGCTCCTCGCTCGCCGAGGACGCCGACGCCCGCCCGGTCGGCGTCTACGGCGCCACCAAGCTGGCCGGCTCCCTCGCGGTGGCCGGCTCGCCGCTGGACGCCGTGGTGCTGCGGGTGTTCAACCCGGTCGGCCCGGGCGCCCCGGCCGGCTCGCTGCCCGGGCGGCTCGCCGCCGAGCTGCGCCGGGCCCTGCCGGAGGGCGTCGACGGCGTGGTGGAGGTCGGGGACCTCTCGGCCCACCGCGACTTCGTGGACGCCCGCGACATCGCCCGCGCGGTCGGCCTGGCCGTCACCGCCGAGCACCCGCTGCCCCGGGTGCTCAACCTCGCCTCCGGACGGGCCCGGCCCGTCCGGGCGATCGCCGACGGCCTGGTCGCGGCGGCCGGCTTCGCCGGCCGGATCGACGAGAGCGGGGCCGGCTCCGAGCGCTCGGCCGCCGTCTCCTGGCAGCAGGCCGACGTCTCGGCCGCCGCCCGGGAGCTCGGCTGGCATCCGGAGACCGACCTCGCCGACACCCTGCGCGACCTCTGGCTCAGCACCGAACCGCTGGTCACCGCATGATCGGCGCGAGCCACCTCGACGGCCGCCTGCTGGTGCCGCTGTACGTCCACCCCGCGGTGGACCCGGCGGCCTGGCGGGCGGTCGCCGCCGCCGGCCCGGACCGGATCGCCGCCGTCGTCCTCAACCTGGCCGACGGCCCCGGCGACGCCCCCGACCACGTCTTCGCCGACGCCGCCGAGGAACTGCGCGCGGCCGGCCTCCCGCTGCTCGGTTACGCCGACACCGCGTACGGCCGGCGGCCGCACGCCGCCGTGGTCAACGACATCCTGACCTACCGTCAGCGGCACGGCATCACCGGCGTCTACCTCGACCAGGTCTCCACCCAGCCGGGTGCGCTGGCGCACTACCGCCGGCTCGCCACCGCGGCCCGCGCCGCCGGCTGCGCCACCGTGGTGTTCGGCCACGGCGACCACCCCGATCCGGGGTACGCCGAGGTCGGCCTGGCCGACCTGCTGGTCACCTTCGAGGGCGACTGGACGGCCTACCGCGAGATGACCCTGCCGCTCTGGACCGGCCGGCACGCCGCCGCCCGGTTCTGCCACCTGGTGTACGACGTGCCCGCCGACCAGGCCCGGGACGCCGTCGCCCTGATCGCCGCCCGCCGCGCCGGGATCGGCTGCGCCGTCCCGGGTGCCGGGGAGAACCCCTGGACCACCCTCCCGCACGGCCTGGCCGTCGCCGAACCGACCTGACCCGATCCGGAGTTCGAGTACCGTGACCCGCCGCACCCGGCCGCTGCCGGCCGCCCTCGCCCTGAGCCTCGCCCTGTCCACCGCCCTGCTGGCGACCTCGTGCAGCAGCTCGGGCCCGGACGACGAGAGCGATCCCTCGGCCGACGCCACCGGCGCGCAGCCGCCCGCGGCCACCGCCGCACCCGTGCCGGGCAGCCCGTCCGCACCCACGACGGCCGCCCCGGGCACCCCCGGCACGCCGACCGCTCCCGGCCCCACGCCCGGGACCCCGGGCACCCCCGGCACCCCGGGTACGGCGGGTACGCCGGGCACCCCGTCGCAGCCGTCCGGCACCCGCTGGCAGCCCACGCCCGGCCTCGCCTGGCAGTGGCAACTCGGCGGCGGCGTCGACCAGTCGGTGGACGTCCCGGTCTACGACATCGACGGCTTCGAGACCGACGCCGCGACCGTCGCCGCGCTGCACGCCAAGGGCCGCAAGGTGATCTGCTACATCAACGCCGGCTCCTGGGAGGACTTCCGCCCCGACTCCGCCGCCTTCGCCCAGGCCCTGCAGGGCTCCGGCAACGGCTGGAAGGGCGAGAAGTGGTTCGACATCCGCAAGCTCGACCAGCTCAAGCCGCTGATGGCCGCCCGTTTCGACATGTGCCGGCAGAAGGGCTTCGACGCGGTCGAACCCGACACCATCGAGGCCTACAACCAGAACAGCGGCTTCCCGCTGACCCCCGACGACCAGCTCCGTTACAACCGGATGCTGGCCTCGCTCGCGCACGAGCGCGGCATGGCGATCGGCCTGAAGAACGACCTGGACCAGATCCCCGCCCTGCTGCCCGACTTCGACTTCGCCGTGAACGAGGAGTGCGCGCAGTTCAACGAGTGCGCCCGGCTCGCGCCGTTCATCCAGGCGGGCAAGGCGGTCTTCCACGTCGAGTACAAGCTCGGCACGGAGAAGTTCTGCGACAGGACGAAGCCGCTGGGCCTCAGCTCGATGCAGAAGAAGCTCGAACTGGACGCCTGGCGGAAGCCCTGCTGAACCGGTGGTCAGCGGGACGGCCGGTCCGCCAGGCACTCCGTCGGGCGGATTGCTCGGCCCGGGAGGTCACCTGCCCCGGGACGGTCGTGTGCCCGGGGAGGTTCTCCGCTCCCGGGGGTGGTTACTTGACCGCCAGCCAGATGACGGCACCCAGCACGGCGAGCGCGACCACGGCGACCACCGCGATGACGCCGGTCCGGCTGCCGCTGTTGCTGCCGTAGGTGGAGACGGAGCCCGGTGCCTGAGGTGCCGGGCTCTCGTCGACGAACGCCCGGAACATCTGGGTGCTGCCGGCGGGGTCGTAGTCGTTGTCAGCCATGGCAGGGACTCTAACGAATCCGTGGCCTCGGCCGACACCCCGGACCCTCCCCCACCACGCTCTCCCCACCCCCGCCCGGCGAAATCCTTACGTCGGCGGTGGCGCCGGCCGCGCCGTCGGCGGTTGCGCCGACGGGTCGCGCCGGAAACCGCGTGGACGCCTCCGTCCGAATGACGACCGGTCCGGAGGACGCCGCAAGACCCCCGGCGGGAACGTACCCGCCGGGGGCCCGCGACCGCTCCGCCTACGGACGGCCGAAGTGGGTCGGACGGAAGCCGCTGCTGACGGTCGAGACCCGCACCGTCTTCCCCGGCCGGGGCGCCTCGACGAACTTGCCGCCGCCCAGGTAGATCCCCACGTGGTGGATGCCGGATGCGCGGCCGCTGTCCGACCAGAACAGCAGGTCCCCGCGGCGCAGCTGCCCCGCACCGATCGGTGTGGTGGCCGCGTACTGGTCGTCGGCCACCCGCGGCAGGTCGATCCCGGCGCGCAGGTACGCCTGCTGGACCAGCCCCGAGCAGTCGTAGCCGGACGGACCGTCGCCTCCCCAGACGTACGGCTTGCCGAGCTGGGCGAGTGCGTAGCCGATCGCCGCCTCGACGCCGTCGGAGTCCGACGCGCCCTCCGAGGACGGCCGGCTCGCGGTGGTCTGACCGCCGCCGGTGGCGCCGGTGCGGGCGAGGTAGATGTCGTAGTGGCTGGTGTACCGCCACTCGCCCTTCGCGTTCTTGAACCAGTACTTCGAGCCGTCCCAGCCCTGCCGCGTCCCGGCGGACGCCGCCGAGCCGTCGGAGGCGGCCGCCGCGGTCCCGGTGGAGCCGCCGGACTTGCCGGACTGAGCGGCCTGGCCGGACTTCCCGGGCTGGCCGGCCTGGCCGGACTTCCCGGTGCGGCTGGCGTAGACGTCGTAGTGGCTGGTGTACCGCCACTCGCCCTTCGCGTTCTTGAACCAGTACTTGGAACCGTCCCAGCCCTGCTTGCCGGTCGCGGCGTGCGCCGATCCGGCCCCGGCCGTCAGGCCGACCACGCCGGCTCCGGCCAGCACGGTGGTCGCCAGGCACGTGTTCCGCACGGCGCGGTGTATTCGGCCGCCACCGGCCGCCGCGGCGGGGCGCGCCGTCCGCGGCCGGGCCGCGCAGTTCGGGCAGCGGCAGCCCGCGACCGCGGGGACGCTGCCGAGGCTCTCCTCGAAGCCGATCAGCGCGGCGTCGGCGTCGAAGCCGTCGAGCTCGGCCTCGAAGTCGAGCTCGGGGTCGAAGTCGAGCTCGGCTCCGAGGCTGGGATCGAGGTCGACTTCCGTGCCGGTGGCTATCTTCATGCCGGTCGTCCTTCCTTCCGCCCGGCCCGGGCGGCCGGGGGCGGTACCGAGGCGGCCACTCCGGCCGGGGCGACGAAGGCGACCAGCAGCTGCTCCATCAGCGCGCTGCGCGCGGCCTCGTCCAGTTCGTGCGCGGTGGCCCGCTCCAGCCGACGGACGGCCAGCGCCGCCGCCTCCACCGCGTCGTCCACCAGCACCGTGCGCAGGCCCGCGTCCAGATCGGCCAGCCGGCGCCGCCGCATCGACTCGGCGACCTCGGGCGCGTAGTCCAGCGCCAGCGGCTGCACCGAGTACACCTCCAGGCCGGCCGGGGCGACCTCGGCCGCCAGTGACCGGGTCAGCTCGTCGGCGAACCACTGGCCGTCGCGCAGCGCCGGGCCGGGCGCCGCGTTGCTGTCGCACGGCAGCGTGGACGCGGTACGCGTCAGCACCGCCTGCACCTGCTCGCGCAGGTAGCCCTCGTGGTCCTCGATCGCCAGCAGCGCGCGGGCGGTGTCCTTGACCCGCCAGACGATCAGCAGCCGCACGACGATCGGCGTGCCCGTCCGGTCGACCACCTTGACCGGCTCGCTGCGCCAGTGCCGCAGCCGGACGTCCACCCGGCGGCGGCGCAGCAGCGGGTTGACCCAGACCAGGCCGGTGCGCCGGACGGTGCCGCGGTAGCGGCCCCAGCGGGTCAGCACCCGGGTCTCGCCGCCCGCGTTGGCCAGCAGCCCGGCCAGCGAGAGGACGACCAGCAGGCCGGCGGCGGTGACCGCGGCGATCGACCCGGCGTCCACCTCGGCCGCGCCGCTCGCCCGTGCGGCGGGGCCGCGCAGGTCCGGCAGCCCTTCCCAGGACGGGACGACCCCGGCGTGCAGCAGCACCAGCAGCACGCCCGCCAGACCGAGCAGCAGTGCCAGCAGGGCGATCCAGCCGGGCAGCACGGCGGCGCCGTGCTCCCGCAACGCCTGGTCGGCGCGCGGGGGGCGGCGGGAGGTGGAGGCGGCGACCGCACCGGCCGGGGTGGCCTCCGGGAGCTCGACGGTCTCGGGCCCGGCCGTCTCCAGCGGGTCGCGCAGGTCGACGGGTGTGCCCACCGGGCCGGGGAGCACCGCCGAAGGGGTGATGGCCGGGCCGTGGTCGGCCCGCTTGGCCACCTTGGGCGCGGCGGTCGGCCGGGGCTTCCGGAGCAGCGGGCTGGAGCCGGAGGCGGAACGTTCCGGCAGGGCCGGCGGCGGCGCCTCGGGCAGGTTGTCGGGTCGCTGCGAAGAATCGCGGGTGACGTCCATGCACGGATCCTCGGGTTCGGTGTGTCGCGCAACGGGCGGCCCGGATCTGACGGGCAGTGCCAGAGTCAGGCTAAGTTCATACGTCATCAAATGCGACATTTGAGATAGTGCGTGTCGACATTTACTGACGAATCATCTGAAGCCCGGACCTGACGCGCAGGCACATGAGCGGATGGTCGGATTGGTTCAGCGCCGCCGCGCCCCGGGGCCCCGGGCGAAGACCCGGCGGGTGATCAGCCCGGCCCCGGCGATCAGCAGCAGGACCCCGGCGAGGCCGCCGCGCCAGCCCTCGGACCGCGACCGGTCGACCGCCGCCTGCGAGGCCTCCGCCCCGGCCCCGATGGTCGGCCCGGCCGGCGGCACGGCCAGCGCCCGGCTGGCCTCGCCGGACGGCCGTGCGGCGGACACCTCCGCCGCGCGAGCGGTGGACGGGGACGGGGACCGGGACGGCCAGGGACTGAGCAAGGCCGTGGACGACGGCGAAACGGAGGCGGAGGCGGGGGCGGAGACGAACCGGGACGGTGACGGCAATGGGGTGACGGCGGGGCTCGGGCTCGGGCTCGGGCTCGGACTCATCCGGGGGCTCGTCCTGACACGGCCCGGCGATCCGGCCGAGCCCCGGGGCACCGACAGGTGGACGGCCGGCTGGCCAACCACCGGGACGACGATCGGAAACAGGCCCGGCCGGACGAGTTCCAGCACGGGTCCGGGTTCCGGGTCGGCGGCAGGAGCGGACGGCGTCGGCGCGGCCGGGGACGGCGCCGCCGGTGAGGAGGACGGAGCGGACGCCGTGGGCGACGCCGTCACCGAGGGCGCCGGGGCCGGCGCGGTCGCCGTAGTCGGCGCGGTCGCCGTAGTCGGCGCGGTCGGCGCTGTCGGCGTGGTCGGCGCCGTGGGCGAGGCCGTGGCCGAGGCCGACGCCGTGGGCGAGGCCGACGGCGTGGGCGGCGCCGTGGCCGGAGCCGTGGGCGAGACCGGAGCCGTGGGCGACGCCGCAGCCGGAGCCGTGGGCGAGACCGGAGCCGTGGGCGAGACCGACGCCGTGGCCGGAGCCGTGGGCGAGACCGACGCCGTGGGCGAGACCGACGCCGTGGGCGAGACCGGAGCCGTGGGCGACGCCGTCGGGCTCGGCGCCGAAGCCGTCGGCGCCGCCGGGCTCGGCGTCACGGCCGCCGCCACCCGGACGGCGACCGCCTCCGCCGACGTCCCGTTGCCCGCCTGGTCGGTCGCCGTGACCACCAGCCACTGCTCGCCGTCCACGAGGTCCCGGTTGGCCGTGCAGGTCCAGCTGCCGTCGATGGCCGCGGTGGCCCCGCAGGCGATGATCCGCTCGTCCGAGGCCGCGCTGCCCGACCGGGCGGTGACGATCACCCTGGACCCCGGCTCCGCCCGCCCGGCCAGCTTGGGCCGGGCGACCTGGACGGTCTCCCCGGCGGCCGGCACGGTCAGCACCGGCCGGTCCGGCGCGACGGTGTCGACGACCAGCGCCACGGCCCGGCCCGTCGTCCGGTTCCCGGCCGCGTCGACGGCCGTCGGGGTGAGCTGGTGCCGCCCGTCCGGCAGGTTCTCCACCGGCAGGCAGGACCAGCCGCCGTCGGCCCGCACCGCCGTGCTGCACAGGTCGGCGCCGGCCCCGCCGCGGGTCCCGGCGGCGGGCTGGTCGGTGACCGAGACGGTGCTGCCGGGCTCGCCGGTGCCGGTCAGCTGGAGGCCCGGGTCGTTGGTGTACTCGGGGAGGGTGAGCACGGGGGCGGCGGGCGGCGTGGTCTTCACGGTGATCCGGACCGGTTCGCCGCGCAGCACCATGCCGCCGCCGGTGGTCTCGACCGGGGTGAGGCTGTGCGCGCCGGCGGCGAGCGCGCCGTCCGGCCGGCAGGACCAGTCGCCGTTCTTCTCGGCCCGGGCCTTGCAGAGCGTCGTCTCCCCCTCGCGGACCTCGACGGTGGCGCCGGCCACCGCCCCCTCCCCCCGCACCTGCGGGCGGGCGTCGGAGAGCACGGTGCCGTCGACCGGGGCCACGATCTCGGGCCGGGCGGCGCCGACGGTCAGCCGGATCCGCTGGTCGGAGACCTGGCCGGAGTCGGCGAAGCCGCCGGCCGGCACCAGCTGGGCCGGGTCCCGGCCGATCCGCAGCCGGGCCCAGGTCTCCCCGGAGGCGGCGTTGCCGGGGACGGTCCACTCCAGGACGGCGGTGTCGGCGCCGGCCTGGATCTCGGTCTGCACCCGCTCGGTGGGGTCGAAGCGCCCGTTCCGGTCGAAGTCGATCCAGCCGGCCAGGGTGGCCGGCGCCCCGCCCACCGCGACCGGGACGGTGAGCCGGTAGTAGCGGCCGATCGCCGCCTCCGCCGGGTAGCTGACGGACGGGTCGGCCCCGAGGTACTCGCCGCGCCCGGGCTGGAGCAGCGGCGGCGCGGGGTTGGACCAGACGCTGCGCCGCGCGGCGCCGTGGTCGAGCTGGACCAGCGGCTCGTCGGCCGCGTCCGCGCTCCGGCGGGTCGGGCCGGTCGAGCCGGTCGGGCCGGTCGGGCCGGTCGGGCCGGTGCCGGACGCCCGCGGGGGCCGCCGGGTCGGGTTGCCGGCGTCGGCGCCGAGGAAGAGGTCGGAGACCAGGTGGGAGGCGTTGCCGTAGCCCTGCGGCGCGGTGCCGACGCCCTCGTCCAGGGTGACGGTGTAGGCCTGGGTGAGCGGCTCCGGCGGGGCGGTGGAGCCGGCCCGTGCGGTGGAGCGCTGCTCGACCCGGAAGACGGCGGTGCGGAAGGTGCCGGCCAGCTCCAGGGTGCCTTCGGCCGCGGACCCGGCCACGGCGTCGGTGCCGCCGTCCGGCCCGGCGGGGGCGAGGGTGTTGTCGTCGACCGTCCAGCCGGGCCAGTCGGTGCGGTTGACCAGGGTGGGGGCGCTCGGCGAGCCGCCGGTCAGGGTCAGCCGGGTGGCGGTGCTGGTGCCGCCGGTTCTCCCGGTGGTGATTCCGGCGAGTCCGCCGATGTGCAGCCGGGGATTCCGGACCGGGCGGGAGAAGTCGATCCGAAGCGTCCCGACGGTCCGCCAGCAACCGTCCGCCTGCGGACGTTCCGTGGAGATCCGGAAGGTCTGGGCGGGATCCCCGGGCCGCACGCCGTCGGTGTAGAGGGCGGCCGCCCGCCCCCCTCCGGCCCGGTCGGGCAGTTCGCCCGGCTCGGCCGTGACGGCGGCACCGGGGGCGGCGGAGAGGTCGAGCCGGACGGTGAGCCCGGAGGGCAGCACCGCGCGCTGGTCGCCCAGCCAGGTGTCGGGGGACTGCTGGGCGACGGAGGGCGGCGGGTTCCAGCCGATCAGCAGTCCGGCCGCCAGGGCGGCCGAGGCGCCGGCGGCCGCCGTGCGGAGGCGGCCCTCCCCTCCGGTCCGGGTGCCGCGCCGGTGCCGGGCCGGAGCGGACTGGGCGGCGTCGCGGAACATCTGTCGGCTCATCCGGCTCTCCTCCGGTGTCGGCTGCCCGGGTGGCCCGTGGGCGTGGCCGAAGACCGGTGGCCGGGCAATCTGGGCACAAGATCTGACAAAACGGAATCACGATCCTGGGCCGGTCATACCGCGACACCTGCACGCTCGGCCGGGTCCCACTCGATTGGCGGCCATCGGACCGGCGGCAGCGGGCGGCACCCGCCCGTGCCCGGCAGCTGCGGACGGTACCCGTCCGCACCCGGCCGGTACCTCACCGTGACCTGCGGCCGGACCGGGCCGCCGGGCCCCTCCGGCCGGCTCCTCGGCCGGAACGGAAGAAGCCCCCGGCCACTGGCCGGGGGCTTCTCGCTGGTGCGCTCAGCAGGATTCGAACCTGCAACCTCTTGATCCGTAGTCAAGTGCTCTATCCGTTGAGCTATGAGCGCAAGAACCGGACGAATCCGATCTTGCGGGGTTTGGTGCGCTCAGCAGGATTCGAACCTGCAACCTCTTGATCCGTAGTCAAGTGCTCTATCCGTTGAGCTATGAGCGCTCGCCCTGGTGAACGTTCCACCGGGGCGGTGCGGGGACAACATTACATGACCTGCGACGCGGGGCGAAATCGATTGATCCGGCCCCGCCCGGCCACCCGGCCCGGACATGCGAGAAGCCCCGCCGACGTGATCGTCGACGGGGCTCCCGGCTGGCGGAGGCTGAGGGATTTGAACCCTCGATGGGCTTTAAGACCCAAACCGCATTAGCAGTGCGGCGCCATAGACCGGACTAGGCGAAGCCTCCCCACATGGACCGCATCCGCAGGGCGGACCCGTTCCGTGTGCCTGTGATGATGCCACAACCCGAGGGCTCGGCACCAACCACCGACAACGTTACTAGGCGGGTCGTCCCCGCCGCAAAGAAGAATGAGATACTGCCGTCTCCGGAGGAGCTGCCCTGAGCCGAGGAGACCTGTCGACGTGAGCAGCAGGCCGATCCGAGGCGCTGCTCGCCTCGCCGCCATACTCGACGCCCTGCCCGACGCGTTGCTGCTGGTGAACAGCAACGGCACCGTTGTGGACGCCAACAGCGCGGCGGTCCAGGCGCTGCAGGCCCCCGGCACCTCGCTGGTCGGCATGGGCGTGCTGGGCCTGCTGCCCGAGTTCGATCCCAGCCGGATCCCCGGCTCGATGCGGCCGGCCACCCGCGACGGCGAGGCGCTCGACCGCCCCGTCCGGATGACCGCCCACCGCACCGACGGCACCACCTTCCCCGTCGAGGTCTCCGGCAACGACTTCGCCGACGACGGCGGCGAGGGCCGCGGCTACGCGCTCTCCCCGCTCGTCCCGTACGACCCGTACCGCGAGGGCTCCCGCTCGCCCTCCTCCAGCGACCTGCTCCTGCTGCTGGTGCGCGACCTCTCCAGCCGGCTCGGCGTCGAGGCGGAGCTGCGCCGGCAGCACAAGCAGACCGAGATGATCCTGCGCGCCGCCGCCGAGGGCGTGCTCGGCGTGGACCTCGAAGGCCGCTGCGTCCTGGTCAACCCGGCCGCGGCGCACATCCTGGAGTACCGGGCGAGCGAGCTGGGCGGGCGCGAGCTGCACCCGTTGATCCAGCACTCCCGGGCCGACGGCACCCCGCTGGCGCTGGAGGAGTCCGCGCTGCTGGACACCCTCACCTCCGGCCGCAAGCACCGGGTGCGCGGCACGGTGCTCTGGCGCAAGGACGGCCGCCCGGTCACCGTCGACCTCACCACCGCCCCCGTCCGGGACGGCGACCAGCTGGTCGGCGCGGTGATGACCTTCACCGACCGCAGCCGCGAACTGGCGCTGATCGCCCGCAACGAGCACCTCACCGCCGTCCTGGAGAGCGAGCTGGGCGGCGCGCTGACCGCGCTGCACCGGCGGATCGACGCGCTCGCCGCCGACCCGGCCGGCCAGCTCTGGCCGGAGGCCAACTGGACGCTGCGCCGGCTGGCCGACGAGTGCCGCCGGTTCGGCAAGCTGATCGACGGCGTGCTCGCCCACCAGCGGTCCGAGGCCGGCGAGACGCCGTCCGGGCCGGGCACCGCCGACGGCAAGGGCGAGGGCAAGGCCGGCCGGAAGGCCGCCGAGCGCGTCCCGGTCGCGCTGGACGAGGTGGTCCGGGAGGCCGTCGAGCACGCCGGCGAGCTGGTCGGCGCCGGCCGGGTGCGGTTCTCCGTGCACGCCGCCGCCGTCGAGGTGATCGCCGACCGGCAGCGGCTCGCCCAGGCCCTGGCCCACCTGGTCGCCGACGTCAGCGGCGTCGCGCTGTCGCTGGACGCCGTGCCCGGCGACCCCTCCCCCGGCCTGGCGGTCCCCGGCGCCCAGACCCTGCCGCCGGCCGCCCCCGAGGTGCCGATGGTGGTGCTCGCCGCCGCCCAGCGCGGCGAGGTCGCCCGGGTGGAGATCCGCGGCCCCGGCCGCGGCGGCAGCCCCGTCCACCTGCCGATCGCCCGCGCGGTGGTCGAGCGGCACGGCGGCGTGCTCCAGCCGCACGAGATGCCCGGCAAGGCCGGCACCACCTACGTCGTCGAGCTGCCGCTGGACCCGGCCGCGGCGAAGGCCGCCGCCGAGCGCGCGGCCGCCGACGGGCGCTCCGACCGCCCCAAGGAGAGCGACTCCGCCGTCCTGCCCGACCTGCCGGGCATCCCGCAGCTGCCCACCGCCCGGCACCACGAGGACGAGGCCGAGGCGGCGCCCGGCGACGCGGCCGGGGCGGCCCCGGAGCTGCGGGCCGGTGCCCCGGCCGCGGACGAGCAGCGGACGGGCGAGCGGCCCGGCGCCGAGCCCGGCGCGGGCGAGCAGCCCGCCGCGGAGCCGGTGCCCGAGCGGCGCGGCCGCCGCGGCCGGCCGGCCCCCGAGCAGCCGCCCGTCCCGCCGAACGCCCTCCCGGCCGGGCCGTCCGCGGCTCCGGCCGGCGAGAACGCGGCCGCCGACCAGTGGCCGCAGGCTCCGGCCCGGGTCGAGCGGGCCGTCCCCGAGCAGTGGCACGGCACCGGCAACGACCCCGCGTACGGGCGGCAGGGCCTCGGCGGCCCGACGGCCCAGCCCACCGACCCGTGGGGCAAGGACGACGGCCGGTCGGGAACCGCCTACGCGGTGCCCGTCGACGGCCCGACCAGCGCTGACGGCCCGAACGGCACGGACGACCGCCGCGACGAGCGGCACGCCGCCGAGGCGGACGCGGCCGGTCGGCGCGGGCCGCTCGCGCTCGGCCCCGCCACCGGAACCCCGGCCGGGCCCGACGGCACGCCGGCCGGCGGCATCCCGGTGAACGGAACCCCCGCGGAGGGCACCCCGGTCGGCGGGACCCCCGCCGGCGGCACCCCGGTCGCCCCCGAGTCCGGCCGGGAGGCCGACGGCGGGGCGGAGCCGAAGCCGTCCCGCCGCCGCCGGGCGCTGCCCGCCAACGAGGACTCCTCCGGCGGCTTCGCGCTGCCCGGCGTCCCCGACCCCAGCACCCCCGTCTACCCGGGCCTGGAGCACGCGCTGCCCGCCGGGCCCGCGCCCGCGCTGCCCGAACCGGCCGCCGCGCCGACCGGGCGCCGCCGCCGGCTGGCCGTCCCGCCCGGCCCCGGCACCGAGGCCCAGGGCCCGGCCGCCCCCGAGCCCGCCACCCCGGCACTGGCCCCCGCCCTGCCCGCGCTGCCCGCGCCCGCGGCGAACGGTCCGGCCGCGGCCGGCCAGGGCGAGACCCCGCAGCCGGTCGGCACCGGGCTGGCCGAGCTCGCGCCGCCGCGCCCGCTGCACGCCCCCGGCGTCCCCGCCGACCAGGGCGCTCCCGCCAGCGCGCCGGGCCAGGCCGGCCCGGGCGAGGTCTTCCCGGTCCCGCCGCAGGCACCGCCGGCCCTCGCCGTGCCCGTCCCGGCCGCCGTCCCCGTCCCGGCCGGCGCACCGCAGCTGCCCGCCGTGCAGGAGGCCCGGCAGGCCCCGCGCCCGGTGGCCGAACTGCCCGTCGCCGGCCGGCCCGAGCCCGCCCCCGGCGGGGACGGCGGCGCGCGCCGGCTGCTGGTCTGGCCCGAGCCCGACCCGGCCACCCGGCAGGCCCTGCAGGAGCGCGGCTACCACCCGGTGATCGTCCGCTCCCGCGAGGAGGTGGACGCCCAGGCCGCCGGCTTCCCCGCCGCGCTCTTCGTCGACCCGCTGACCGGCCCGATCACCCGGACCGCGCTGCAGTCGCTGCGCACCGCCGCGCTGAACAGCCGGATCCCGGTCCTGGTCACCGCCGGCCTCGGCCAGGCCACCCGGGACACCGCGTACGGCGCCGACCCGGCCGTCCTGCTGCGCGCGCTCGCCCCGCGCGACGGCGAGCACCACGCCCCGCGCGTCCTGCTGGTCGAGGGCGACCCGGACATCGCCGCCGCGATGATCAGCAGCCTGGAGCGGCGCGGCATGCACGTCGAGCACGCGGTGGACGAGAACGACGCCGTCTCCCGGGCCAGCAGCGTGCAGCCCAACCTGGTGGTGATGGACCTCTTCCAGATCCGCCGCCGCCGGGTCGGCCTGCTGGACTGGCTGCGCGCCAACGACCGGCTGCACCGCACCCCGCTGGTCGTCTACACCTCGGTGGACCTCGACCCGCGCGAATTGCCCCGGCTGCGCACCGGCGAGACGGTGCTCTTCCTCGCCGAGCGCTCGACCACCGCGGACGTGCAGTCGCGGATCGTCGACCTGCTCGGGCGGATCGGCGCCATGGGCGAGGCGGGCGTCGCCGCCGCGGGCTGAGCGCCCGGTGGCGCCCGGGCCGGAACGCCCCCGGACACGCCGGACACGCCGACACGGCCGAGGGCCGGTCACCCCCGTGCGGGGTGACCGGCCCTCGGTGCGTGGAGCCCTAGTCCTTGCCGAGCACCGTGACGTCGAGCTCGTCCGCGGCGTAGCTGGCGCGGATCACCTTCTTGTCGAACTTGCCGACCGAGGTCTTCGGCACCGACTCGACGACGGCCCAGCGCTCCGGCAGCTGCCAGGAGGCGACCCGCTCGGCGAGGAAGGCCCGCAGCTCCTTCAGCCCGGCCGTGGCCCCCGGCCGCAGCACCACGGTGGCCAGCGGGCGCTCGCCCCACTTCTCGTCCGGCACGGCCACCACGGCCGCCTCGGCGACCTCCGGGTGGGCCATCAGCTGGTTCTCCAGGTCCACCGAGGAGATCCACTCGCCGCCGGACTTGATCACGTCCTTGGCGCGGTCGGTGAGGGTCAGGTAGCCGTCCGCGGTGATGGTGCCGACGTCACCCGTGCGCAGCCAGCCGTCCTCGGAGAACTTGTCGTCCGGGCGCTGCGGGTCCTGGCCGGCGCCGCCGTAGTACGCCCCGGCGATCCACGGCCCGCGCACCTCCAGCTCGCCCGCCGCGACCCCGTCGTGCGGCATCCGCTCGCCGTTCGGCCCGATCAGCCGCGCCTCGACGGAGGCCGGGAAGATGCCCTGGGTCACCCGGTACGGCCACTCCTCCTCCGGGGTGAGGCCGCCGGGCGGCTGGGCGAAGGAGCCGAGCGGCGAGGTCTCGGTCATCCCCCAGGCGTGCACGACCCGGATGCCGTGGCGCTCCTCGAAGGCCCGCATCAGCGACGGCGGACAGGCCGAGCCGCCGATGACCACCATGCGGAGGCTGGAGGTGTCGTAGTCGCCCGCGTCCAGTTCGTCCAGCAGGCCGCTCCAGATGGTCGGCACCGCGGCGCTGACGGTGGGCCGCACCCGGGCGATCATCTCGGCCATCGGCTTCGGCTGCAGGAAGCGGTCCGGCATCAGCAGGTTGGCGCCGGACATGAAGGCGGCGTGCGGGATGCCCCAGGCGTTCACGTGGAACATCGGGACGACCGGCAGCGCGGTGTCGCGCGGGGTGAAGGCGAAGTTGTCGCCGGTGTTGACCTGGAGGCAGTGCAGGTAGACCGAGCGGTGGCTGTAGAGCACGCCCTTCGGGTCGCCGGTGGTGCCGGAGGTGTAGCAGAGCACGGCGGCCTGGCGCTCGTCGATGTCGGTCTGCCAGGGGTACTCGGCGGGTCGGCCGGCGAGCAGCTCCTCGTAGTCGTGCACGGTGCCCGCGAAGCCGGCCAGCACCGACCGGTCGCCGGGGCCGCTGACCACGATGTGCTTGAGCGTGGGGGCGAGGTCCGGGAGGACGGCGGCGAGCAGCGGGAGCACGGTGCCGTTGACGATGATCACGCGGTCGGCGGCGTGGTTGACGATGAACGACAGTTGGTTCGCCGGGAGCCGCAGGTTGAGCGTGTGCAGCACGGCCCCCATCGCCGGGACGGCGAGGTACGCCTCCAGGTGCTCGGCGTTGTTCCACATCAGCGTGGCGACCCGGTCGTCCCCGGTCACCCCGAGCTCGTCCCGCAGCGCGCACGCCAGCTGCGCGGCCCGCGCCCCGACCTCCGCGTACGTCCGGACGACCGGTCCGCTGCCGTCCCAGGTGGTGACCGTCGACCGGCCGTGGATCGTGGCCCCGTGGTTCAGGATCCGGGCGACGGTGAGCGGTACGTCCTGCATCGTGCTGAACACGGGTCCTCCTTGACCGGGGCACTGCGACCGGGG
The DNA here is from genome assembly GCF_042677465.1 of Kitasatospora sp. NPDC127111. Lineage (NCBI taxonomy): Bacteria > Bacillati > Actinomycetota > Actinomycetes > Kitasatosporales > Streptomycetaceae > Kitasatospora > Kitasatospora sp. NPDC127111. Next base: position 5,310 of record NZ_JBHXTG010000092.1, on the reverse strand, counting down.
GCACTGCGGCTCGACTCCCCGGCTACTGGACGGTAATGCGGGGGTCGAGCCCGATTGTGCCCCTCCCCCTTCCCGGTGTCAGCATCCCGGCCCCGTTGCGAGGATCACGGATTCGCCGCGGCCGCCGGCCCGCCGCCGGGGAGGGGGCGGGAGCGGCGGCGGCGATACTGATGGGCATGAACGACAGTCATGACGGCCGCCGGACCGGGCAGGGCGCGGGCGGATTCCGGGTGCCGTGCCCGTGCTGCGCCGACGGGGTGCAGACCCGGGCCCGGCTCGGCGTCCGGGCGGACCGGTCCGGGACGGGGCTCATCACCGAGACCTGCCGGGAGTGCGCGGGCCTCGGCTGGCTGACGCTCGGGCTCAGGCGGTAGCGGCCGCGGGGCGGTGGAGGAGGCGGACGCAGACCTCGGGCGTCGGCGCGTAGGCCGGGTCGAGGACGTAGCCCTTCTCCGCCGCGATCCACAGCGCCCGCTGCGCCCCGGCACCCCGGTAGGTGGCGAGGTTGATCCGCAGCCGGCCGCCCGGGGAGGCGTTGCCCGTGTTGGTGCGGTTGAGGACGCGGCGGACGTGGCGGTCCCAGGCGGCGGCGCTGCCGGAGAACTCGGCCCAGAACGCGCACGGGCCGACCGCCCAGCGGGCGCCCCAGCGGTCCCAGTAGTCGGGCTCGGGGTGCCGGCCCTGGAAGATCAGCAGGCTGAGCACGCCGTAGACGGGGACGTAGGCGATCTGCAGCACGAACATGAACGGCAGCAGGAAGGCGGGCCGGCCCGGGCGCGGCCCCCACGGCGTACCGGGGGCGGCCGGCGGGTCGTGCGGGCCGGGGGCGAACGACGGGGCCGGGGCGGGGAACACCCGGCGGATCCAGACCCGCTCCGTGCCGCCGCCCGCGGATCCGCCCTCCCAGCCGTACCGCTCGGCCAGCCGGACGACGCCGGCCGCGCCGAGGCCGCGGTAGAGGCGCACCGGGAACTTGACCCGCATCACCCGGCTGAGGTCCTCGCAGACCTCGCCGTCGCCGGCGGCGTGCTTCGTCTCGGCGGCGCGGATGCGTCGTTCGAGGATCGGGGTGAGGTACCGCTCCCAGTCCTCCGGGCGGCCGGTGAGTTCGGCCTTGAGGCGGCGCGGCGGGATGAAGGTGCGGTTGACCTTCAGCCAGGCGTCGGAGTCCGGGCCGGAGGGGCCGCCGCCCCCGCTCCACAGCAGGATCGCGAACAGGGCCACCAGGGCGGCGATCCAGAGCGGCGCGTAGATCCACTGGAGGGTGAACTGGAGCAGCACGGCCGCCCGGTTGCGGCGCGGGCCCGGGCCCGGGAACTGGTCGGCGGGCGGTGCGGCGCCGGGCGACGCGGGCGCGGCGGGCGCGGCGGGCGCGGCGGGCCGGGCCGGCGGGGTGGCCGGGGTGGGCTGGGCCGGGACCGGCTGGGCGTACGGGACGGGTGCGCCGCCCTGCGCGTACGGGTTCGGCTGCGCGTACGGGTTCGGCTGCTGCCCGTACGGGCTCGGCTGCGCGTACGGGTTCGGCTGCTGCCCGTACGGGCTCGGCTGCGCGTAGGGGTTGAGCGGCGCCCCCTGGCCGTACGGGTTCGGCTGCTGCCCGTACGGCTCACCGTGCGCGTACGGGTTCGGCTGCTGCGCGTACGGGTGTGGCTGCGGGCCGCCGCCGCCGTTCACGCCGCCGTGATGTCCCTGGCGCTCCGTCACGCCGCCCCCCTTGCCCGCCCGGACCCGCCGGCCCGGTTCCGTCCTGTGATCGACGGGACACCCTATCCGCCCCGTCCGCCGGACCGTCAGCTCGCCAGCGGGGCGTCCACCTGGTTGCGGTCGACGGTGAGCGTGGCGCCGCCGTACGTCTCCTCGACGTTGCCGTGGTACTGGTGGACGCGCTGGTGGTCGGCCCAGAGTTCGGGGGTGAGCGCGCCGCCGCCGGTGGTGGTGTCGGCGTGGTCGTCCCAGCGCGCGTACCAGAGCGTGTCGGGCATCGGGAAGGAGCCGGCCCGGGCGGCGGCGGCCATGTCGGCGATGCCGGAGTCGAGGCTGGAGTAGAAGCCCGACCGGTAGCCGGCGGCGTGCAGCCCTTGGGTCCAGCCGAGGGCGAAGTCGACCACGGCCTGGCCGCAGGCCGGGTCGTGCAGCGGGTACGCCTCGATGTCGAGGAAGACCGGGGCGCCCAGGCCGATCCCCACGGCCCGGAGCCCGCGGACCGCCTCGGCGGCCTCGTCCCGGCCCTGCCGGACGGCGCGCGCCGGATCGATCTTCTTCGGCTTGCTCTTGAGCTCGCTGCACGGCGCCTGCAGCCCGACGTGCACCGGCAGGAACCGCCATCCCATCGCGCGCGCCTGGCGGACCCAGTCGGCGGTGAGCCTCGGCTGGGCGCAGCCGCGTTGGGAACCGCTGGTGTAGATGCCGAGCGCGCCGTACGGGGAGGCGTCGCGCCAGGCTCGCAGGGTGTCGAGCGGCGGCGCGGTACAGGCGTCGAAGGCGGCGCCGGCGTACTGGTCGCGGACGCGGAGGGCGGGAGAACCGGCCCGGTCGGACAGGACGGTGGCCCGGATGCGGGGCGCGGCGGCGGCCACCGGGGTGGTCGCCTCGGCGCTCACGTCCGTCCCGTCGACGGCCAGCAGGAGCACGAGGGAGGCGGCGACCATGGCCGCCGGGCGGAGATAGCGCACCCCGCCTTGATACTGACGGACCATCGGACGATCGCGGCAGCCGCGCCGCGGGCGCCCGGGAAGCTCACCCTTTCAGGCGCACCCGTCCGCATCCGTCCCGATTTTTGTAACGAGCTTGCCCCGGCCTGACTCCTTACGGCAAACTCGCCAGCATGCCCACGCCCAACCCCAGCGAAACCCTCGCCCCGACGCCGGCCGCCGCCGTCGCCGAGGCCCTTGCCATGCCGCCCGCCCCCAAGGGCGAGCCCGCCGGCGAGCGCGGTGGCTGGCGACGAGGCGGGGCACCCGGCCCCGGGACGCCACCGGGCACGCACCCCGCCCGGCCCACCGGCCGGCGGTTCCCGGATTTCCTGCGGCGCCCGGAGCGGATCCCGGCGCCGCTCTTCTGTCTGGCCGCGATGTTCCTCGTCCAGCTCGGCATCGCGCTGTCCAAGCCGCTGTTCGGCCCGCTCGGGGTCAGCGGCACCACCTTCCTCCGGCTGGGATTCGCGGCGGTGATCCTGCTCGCCGTCACCCGGCCCCGGCTGCGCGGCCGCCGTCCGCGCGACCTGGCCGCCGCCGGTCTGCTCGGCATGGCCTCCGCCGGGATGACGCTGCTGTTCGCCGGGGCGATCGACCGGCTGCCGATGGGCACCGCCGCGACGATCGAGTTCCTCGGCCCGCTCGCGGTCGCCCTGGTCTTCGCCCGCCGGGCCAGCCATCTGGTCTGGGCGCTGCTGGCGGCCGGCGGGGTGGCGCTGCTCACGCTGCTCGGCCACGGCGAGGGCGGGTCCTCGCTCGACCCGGTCGGCCTGGCGTACGCCTTCGGGGCGGCCGCCTGCTACGCCGCGTACATCCTCTTCACGGACAAGGTCGGCGCCGCGTTCCAGGGCTTCCAGGGGCTCGCCGTCTCGATGACGGTCGGCGCGCTGACAGTGGCGCCGTTCGGGCTCGGCCAGGCCTGGGGCGGGCTGACCGCGCCGGGCGCCTCGCCGCTCCTGCTGCTGCTCTCGGTGGCCGGAGTGTCGCTGCTGCTGCCGGTGATCCCGTACGCGCTGGAGATGACGGCCCTGCGACGGATGCCGCAGCGGGTGTTCAGCGTGCTGGTGAGCCTGGAGCCGGCGGTCAGCGCACTGGTCGGGCTGGTGGTGCTGGGCCAGCTGCTGGGCGTGCCGCAGCTGGCCGGAATCGGCTGCGTGGTGGCCGCCAGCGTCGGCGCCACGCTCACCGGGCGGCGCTGAGGGGGCGCTGCCCGGGCGCCCGCCGGGCACCCGCTGCGCGAACGTCCGAGGGGCGGACGCCCGGCCCGGCACGGCACGGCTCGGCCCGGGCTCCGGGCGGGTGCCGGGGCGGACGCGCCCTACGGCCTCGTGCGCCCCACGGCCTCGTACGCCCTACGGCCAGAGCAGCGTCCGCGACCACTCCGGGGTGCGGACCGGGCCCGTCCGGGTGTAGCGCAGCCGGACGTGGTGGCGGTCCGCGTCGCCCTGCCAGAACTCCACCTCGTGCGCCCAGAGCGTGTAGACGGCGTGCCCGGCCGCCACGGCGTCCGGGGTGGCCTCCAGACGGCGGCGGGCGACCGCGACCGCCTCGTCGTACTCGGCCGGCGAAGCCAGCGGCTCGCTCTGCCGGCCGACCAGCGCGCCGATCCGGGCGGCCGGCGAGCGGGTGGCGAACTCGGCCGCGGCGACCTGGTCGGCGGCCCGTTCGACGGTGCCCCGGACCCTGACCTGCCGGCCCAGCGGCGGCCAGTAGAGGGTGAGGGCGGCCGCCGGGTGGTCGGCGAGCTGACGGCCCTTGGGGCTGTCGGCCGCGGCCGAGAACACCCAGCCGGTGCCGGCCGCGTCCACGTCGCGCAGCACCAGCACCCGGGCGTCCGGCAGGCCGTCGGCGTCGACCGTGGAGAGGGTGACGACCTGCGGATCCAGCACCCCGGCCGCGAGGGCGGTGGCGAGCCAGTCCACGAAGAGCGGGCCGGGCTCGGCCGGGGCCGCCTCGGCGTCGAAGGACGGCAGCGGGCGGGCCATCGGCGGGCGGCCGAGCAGCAGCTCGGGCACGGACCTGGGCTCGGGCCTCGGTTCGAGGCGCGGCTCAGGCCTCGGCTCCTGACCCGGTTCCTCCCCCGGCGCAGGCATCGCCCCGCCCGGGCCGGTCAGGCCCTCCTCCTCCGCTGACATCGCGCCCTTCCTTCCGGTTGCCGCGGCCGCAGCCCCTCGCCGGCCGGGCCGCCGGGGCCCGGGCGCGGGGTGCACTGTCGGAGCGCAACCGTACCGCCGAGGGGTGACGACTCGACGGGCGCCCTGGCCGGACGGGGTGCGCGCGCCGACGGGTGCGGCTCGGGACGGCCCGGACGCGCCCACGGGCTCACGGCACCCGTGCGGCCGTCACCCCGGACGGCGTCGGGGCGACGGACGCACTCGGGGGGCGGACGCACGCGCGGGACGGCGCACGCGGGTGGGCGCACGCGGGTGGGCGCGTACCTGAACGGACACACTTATGGGCGGACGCACTCGTGGCCGGACGCACTCGTGGCCGGACGCACTCGTGGCCGGACGCACTCGTGGGCGGTGGCCGCGGACGGCCCCCCCCACCACGCCCCGGCTCGTATAAAAAAAAACGAGCCCACCCCAACCAGAAGGATAGAGGTTTGGGTGTTGTG
>NZ_JBHXTG010000091.1:0-30650 GCF_042677465.1 Kitasatospora sp. NPDC127111 | reverse complement strand
GGTGGAGCGGATGATGCGGGACGCGAAGATCACGCAGATCTACGAGGGCACCAACCAGGTCCAGCGCATCGTGATGGCCCGCAACCTGCCGTAGTACGCCCCGCGGCGGTGCACCGGAACGCCCGCGGTGCACCGCCGCGCACGCACGGCCGGCCGTTCGAGGCCGGTGCTATGTTCCGGGAATGAGCGAGAAGGAAGAACAGGACCAGCCCATGAACGACGGGCCGCCGAAGCCGGCGATGCGTGAGGCGCTGGTCGCCGCCGCCTTCGAGCTCTTCCTGGAACGCGGCTTCGAACAGACCACCGTCGACGACATCGTCTCGCTCGCCGGGGTCGGCCGGCGCTCCTTCTTCCGCTACTTCCCGGCGAAGGAGGACGTGGTCTTCCCCGACCACGAGCGCAGCCTCGCCGAGATGACCGAGTTCCTGGAGTCCGGCACCGGCGACGAGGACCCGGTCCGGCACGCCTGCGACGCGGCCCGGCTGGTCCTGCGGATGTACGCCGAGCAGCCGTCCTTCTCCGTGCAGCGCTACCGGCTCACCCGCAAGGTGCCCGGTCTGCGCGCCTACGAGCTGTCGGTGGTCTGGCGCTACGAGCACACCCTCGCGCACTACCTGCGCGGCCGGTTCGCCGACCGGCCGGACGGCGCGCTGCGCGCCGACGTGATCGCGGCCGCCGTGGTCTCCGCGCACAACCACGCGCTGCGGACGTGGCTGCGCTCCGGCGGCGAGAGCGACTGGGTCGCCGAGGTGGACGCGGCGATGGCCTTCGTCACCGGTACCTGGAGCGACCGGCCGGAGGGCGGCACCGCGGGCGGCGAGGGGGACGCCGACGACGTGGTGGTCCTGGTCGCCAGCCGCCGGGCACCGCTCTGGCGGATGGTGCAGGGCATCGAGAGCGCGCTGGGGGAGTCCCGCCAGGTCCAGCAGCAGTGACCCGCGTGCCGTTCCGCCCTCCCGCTCCACGCTCCTGACGGCCTCACCCGCGCGGCGCAACCCCGTCGGGGCGCGCCGTGCGGAGGGCTCCGGTTGCCGTGCGCGCCCCGGGCCGCAGGCGAGACTCGGTCGCAGGACGGGGCCGGGCGGCGGCCGGCCCCAGGGAGCGCGAAGGAGCGGGCATGCCCGAGCAGACCCGGCCGGCGAGCGGTGGCCCCACCCTGCGTGAGGTGCTGCTGTCGAAGGGGTACCTCACCCTGCTGCTGATCTCGGCGCTGGTCGGCATCCCGGTCTCGCTGGCCGCGTTCGGCTTCGTCAGCCTGGAGCACGAACTCCAGCACTGGGTGTGGGACAGCCTGCCCGACGCCGTCGGACTGGACCAGCCGCCCTGGTGGTGGCCGCTGCCCGCGATGCTGCTCGCCGGCCTGCTGCTGGCCCCGGTCGTCACCCGGCTGCCCGGGCACGGCGGTCACGTCCCGGTGGACGGCCTCGGCGGGCCACCGACCCCGCCGAAGGCCGTCCCCGGCGTGGTGCTGGCCGCTCTCGTCTGCCTGCCGCTCGGCACGGTGCTCGGCCCCGAGGCGCCGCTGATGGCGATGGGCAGCGGCCTGGCCCTGCTCGCGGTCGGCTCCGCCAAACGGTCCGCCCAGCCGCAGCTGGCACCGGTGCTCGGCGCGGCCGGCTCGGCCGCCGCGATCTCCACCATCTTCGGCAGCCCGCTGGTCGCCGCCGTGATGATGATCGAGGCGGCCGGGCTCGGCGGCCCGCAGCTGACCATCCTGATCCTGCCGTGCCTGCTGGCCAGCGGCATCGGTGCGCTGGTGTTCACCGGCTTCGGCCACTGGACCGGCCTGTCGATCGGCGCGCTCTCGCTGCCGTCCGTGCCGAAGTCCGGCATCCCGGACCCCGGCGACTTCATCTGGGGCATTCCGATGGCGGCGCTGGTGGCGCTGGTCTGCGTGAGCGGGCAGGGCCTCGGGCGGAAGGTCAAGGCGTACACCACCGGGGACCCCGGCCGGTCCGCGGCGGCGCCGACCGCCCGTCACACGGCCGTCCGGACGGTGCTCTGCGCGGTCCTGGTCGGGGCCTGCATCTCCGCGTACGCGCTGCTCACCGGGCGCTCGCCGGAGGAGGCGGCGCTCTCCGGGCAGATCACCCTCGGCACGCTGGCCGCCAACCCGGCGGCCTGGCCGATCGGCGCGCTGGTGGCGCTGGTGCTCTGCAAGGCGGTCGGCTGGGGCATCGCGCTCGGCAGCCTGCGCGGCGGCCCGATCTTCCCGGTGATCCTGATCGGCGCCGCCGTCGGCGTGGCCTGCGCGCCGCTGCCCGGCTTCGGCACCGCCCCGGGCCTGGCGGCCGGGACCGCCGCCGCGAGCGCGGCGGTCACCCGGCTGCCGGTCACCAGCGCCGTGCTGGCGGCGGCGCTGCTCGGCGTGGACGCCCCGGACACGATGCCGCTGCTGATCGTCGCCTCCGTGACGGGCTTCGTCGCGGGCGAGCTGATCCGCGAGTACGGCCGCCGCCGGGCCGCCGCCCCCCTGGACGGACGGAGCCGTGCGGGGGTCGGCTGACGTCGGCCGTGCACCCGTCCGGACGGATGCTGGGTGAACATCCGTCGATTCGCCGCTGTCGGCGGCGGTCCGTGCGGCATAACGGAGGGGCTCCGGCCCGGCACCACGCACCGGAGCCCCCACCGGACCGCCCGAAGGACCCCACCCATGCCCCTGCAGAAGTACGGCGTGCTCGCCGCCACCGCGATCGACCGGCGCCGCGAGGGCGCCACCGACACCCCGCACTACCAGATCCACCTCCGCGACGCGAACGGCACCCACTACCGCGCCGCGGTCAACGTCCTGTCCCAGCAAGCTCCTTCGGAGCTGCTCTTCGTCGTCGTGGACGACTTCCGGCACCCGCTGACCGCGCAGCTCCCCGACCCCGGCAGCGGCTGGACCGACCTCCCCTCGAAGCCCGACACCGCGAGCCTGGACTTCATCCGCGGCAACCTCTTCGACCCGGCCACGATGCGGCTCCTGCCGCCCGACCTCCCCGGCCCCGACAACGACCTCGCCGACCTGCTGGACCACTTCGTACTGCGCGCGATCAACGACCCGACCGCCGCCGTCTTCCTGATCGGCCAGCGCTTCGGGCCCGAGCCGAGCATCCCGGACAAGGTGTTCGGCTTCGAGCCCGGCAACGGCGTCCACGACATCCACATGAACCAGGGCAACAGCGGCCACTTCAAGTCCGACGACGGCGTGTTCCAGGACGGCGGAGTGCTGATCCACTTCCCCGGCGAGAACCGCTTCGTCGCGATCTTCCTGGCCTTCCAGTCGCAGTCCTTCCACACCGACGACGTCACCGGCCACGCGATCCCGGGCGCCCCGCCCCGGCCGACCGACCCGGCCGGCCACGTCGCCGCGGTGCGCATCGTCGGCGCCGTGGTCAACCCGGTCGGACCGGCCCCCGAGGACGAGACGGTCACCCTGCTCAACACCACGGCGGCACCGGTCGACCTGACCGGCTGGCACCTGGCCGACCGGGCCAAGCACCTGCTCGCCCTGCCCGCCGGGCCGCTGGCCGCCGGTGCCACGCTCACCGTGCGCGGGGGCAACGGCTTCGAGCTCGGCAACCACGGCGGGGCGATCACGCTGATCGACGCCGGCGGCCTCAAGGTCCACGGCGTCGCCTACACCGCCGGCCAGGCCGCGGCCGAGGGGCGGACGATCACCTTCTGAGCCGCGGCGGCCCGGTCCACCGGACCGGGCGCCCACCGGATCCGGGGCTTCCCGGGCCCGGTGGGCGCCGGGCGGCACGTCCGGCGCCCACCGGGCCGAGGTCGGGCGCCCGGCGGGCCCTCGGCCGCCTGCCGCCCCTCGTCGTACCCCGTCCGGGTGAGCTCCGGATTCCCCCGGCGTTGACCCGGGCAGCCTCGCCCCGTGACCACTTCCACGCCCCGCCGCCGTCGGCGCCGCCGCCCGGCCGCCCCGCACCACAAGCCGATCCCGGCCCAGGCCGCCGCCGCTCCACCACCGGTGCCGTCCCCGGCCAGGTCCCCCGCGCCGGCCGCGCCGCCCGCCCGGCCGGCACCCGTGCCCACCGCCCGGGCGCCCCGCTGCTGCGACGTCTCCACCACCGAGCACTGCTCCCTCGGCGGCACCGTCATCCGTACCCACCGCCACCACCCCGCCTGCCCCGTCTGGAGCGCCCGCTGACGGCCTGGGCCCACCGGAGCCGGCCGGACCGGGCCGAACCCGCCGGGGGACCAGCCGCACGCCCCGACCCCCTCCTGCCGTCCGACGGCGGGAGGGGGTCGGGGCGTCCGGCGCGCTACCGGCTGCCCGCGGCGGTCGGCGGCACGGCGGCCGCCTCCGTTCCCGTCGCCGGGTGGCCGGCCGCGGCGAGCGCCGCGGCCGCGCGGGACTCGGCCGCGCGCGCCCACAGGGCGACGGCCGCGCCGGCCGCGCAGAACGCGGCGGCCACCAGGAAGGCGTCGTTGATACCGGCGGCCATGGCGTGCGAGGGGCCCTCGGACGAGCGCGCCCGGCTCACCACGGTCACCATCACCGCGACGCCCAGCGCGGAGCCGAGGTAGCGGGCGCTGTTGTTGGCGCCGGAGCCCATCGCGGCGCGGTCCGGCGGGACGCTGCTGACGGCCAGTCGGGCCAAGGCCGCGTTGAGGATGCCGCTGCCGATGCCGGTGACGGCCAGCCCGGGTACCAGGTGCACCCAGGATCCGCCGGCCCGCAGGCCGTACATCGCCGCCTCGCCGATGCCGCACAGCAGCAGCGAGCCGGCGACCTGGGTGGTCGCGGACACCCGGCCGGCCAGCCGCCGGGCCTGCAGCGCGGAGAGCACCGACAGGCCGGACCAGATGGCCAGGACCAGGGCGGCGGCCGGCGGGGACTCGCCGAGGGACTGCTGGAGCACCGCCGGCAGGTAGCTCATCAGACCGACGATGGACAGCCCGGTGAAGAGGGCGCCGCTGGTGCCGGCGATGAAGCCGGGGCTGCGGAAGAGCGCGAGGTCGAGCATCGGCTCGGTGACGCGGGACTCGACCAGGACGAAGAGCGCGAGCAGCAGCGCACCGGCCCCGAGCAGCACCAGGACGGACGGGCGCCCCCAGCCGTGGCGGCCCTCGGCGAGACCGGCGATCAGGCCGGACGACCCCGCCGCGAGGAGCAGCACGCCGAGCGGGTCGAGCCGGCGCGGCCGGTCGGTGCGGGATTCGTCCAGCCCGTACGCGGTGAGCAGGACGAGCAGGGCGGAGAGCGCGGCCAGCACCCAGTAGACGGTGCGCCAGCCCCCGGCCCGCTCCAGCAGGGCCGCGTAGACCGGGCCCAGCGCGATGCCCAGGCCCACCGAGGCGCCCCACGTGCCGAGCGCCTTCACCCGCGCGGGGCCGGCGGGGTGGGCGTGGCCGATCAGGCCCAGGCTGGGTGCCAGCAGGGCTGCCGCGGCGCAGCCCTGGAGCACCCTCCCGGTGAGGAAGACGGCGGTGCCGGGGGCGAGCGCGGACAGGGCGGTCGAGAGCAGCAGCAGGACGGCCCCGGCGCCGAACACCCGTTTGCGGCCGTGGTCGTCGGCGACGCTGCCCATGGTGAGCAGGAGGGCGGCCAGGCCGACCAGGGTGCCGGTGAGGACCCAGGTCTGCGCCGTGGGCCCGATGCCGAGCTCGCGTGCGGTGGGCGTCAGCGTGGTGAGCGGGGAGGTGTAGTCGATCAGTACGAGGAGGGTGCCGAAGCAGGCGGTGAGGAGGGTCAGGCCGGGGCTGCGCACCTGGGGCGGCGGGGTGGGCGTCATGACAGGTCCTCGACGGGCGGGAGTGGCGGTCGGTAGGTCTGTTCAACGAACTCGGTCATCAATCTACCACCGTGGGTTCGATGAATGAACTCTTTGGGTGGTGGCGCCGTGCGGCCGGGTGGCGCCGGGCCGCGGCCCGGCGCGTTCCCTCGGTCAGCGGTCCGGGCGAGCCGGCTCGGCGACCAGCAGCGCGGTGTCGAGCGGCAGCCCGTGCACGGCGGAGAGGGCGAAGCCCGCCCGCCCCAGCAGGGCGCGGTACTCGGCCGCGGTCCGCTCGACGCCGCCCGCGACGGCCATCATGTGCACGTCGAACCAGGCCGCCAGCGACGGCGAGCCGTCCACGGGCAGGACCCGCTCGACGATCAGCAGCGCGCCGCCGTCCGGCACGGCCGCGCGGACGCGTCGCAGCACCCGGACGCACCGCTCGTCGTCCCGGCCGTGCAGGACGCGCGACAGCAGGTACACGTCCCCGCCGGCCGGGACCTTGTCGTAGTAGTCGCCGGCCTCGAAGGCGATCCGGTCGGCCAGGTCGGAGCCCGCCAGCGCGCGCCGCGCCGCGTCGACCACGTGAGCGGTGTCGAAGAGCACGCCGTCGAGGTGCGGGTGGGCGCGCAGCACGGTGGCGAGCAGGGCGCCGTTGCCGCCCCCGACGTCGACCACGGTCCTGGCGCCGGTGAAGTCGTGCAGGGCCGGGACGGGTGCGAAGAAGGCCGAGCCGGCGGCCATCGCCCGGTCGAACTTGGCGGTCAGCTCGGGCGTCCGCCCGAAGTAGGCGTACATGGCCGCGCCGTGCACGTGCTCGAAGGCGTTTCCGCCGGTGCGGACGGTGTGCAGGAGTCGGCCCCAGCCGGCGTAGAACTCCTTGCCGTAGAGCAGCGCGAGGTCCCGCATCGAGCCGGGCTCCTCGGTGCGCAGGGTCCGTCCCAGTTCGGTGGTGCGGTAGGCGCCGCCGGGGTCGTGGGCGAGGACGCCGAGCTCGGCCAGGAAGCGCAGCAGCCGGGCGAGCGAGGGCTCGTGGGCGCCGGTGCGCCCGGCCAGGTCGGTGCTGGTGAGCGGGCCGTCGGCCAGCTGGTCGGCGAGGCCGAGCGAGGCCGCCGCATGGACGGCCTGGGAGGCCCAGTAGCCGGTCAGCAGGTCCAGCATCCGACGGGCGGCGGCCGGGGTGTCGGTCATCGGGAGTCCCTCCACGGGGGGTGCCGATCGGGGGTGAGGGCCGATCGGGGTCGGGGTCGGTCCGGGGTTCGGGTCGGTCCGGGGCCGGGGCCGGTCCGGGACGGGGTCGTTGGGGCGGGGCGGTCGGGTCCGGGGCGGGGCCGGCCGGGGGCGGTCGGCCCCGCCGTCAGGCCGGCGTGCGGCTGCGCCGCCGGAGGTTGGCCACACCGGTGCGCAGGCAGCCGCGGGCGATGGCGTCGCCCTGCAGGAGGGTGCGCGAGCCGACGTGCGGCCGGGCGCCGATCGCGGTCACCCACTGGACGGACTCCACCGGCGGCCCGTAGGCGTAGCGGCCGCGGTGCGCGGTGCCGGCGGCGTCCAGCAGCCGGAAGGTGGCTTCGGCGACGTCCAGGCCGCCGGTCCGGTAGTCCGGGCCCCCGGCGTCGGGGATCACGTGGGGGCGGGCCGCCCCGGTGTCGAGCAGGTGGCGCAGCAGCGGGTCGGCGGCCCGGCGGACGTCGGTGAGCGCCAGGTGGGCCTCCAGGACGGCGCCGACGGCCAGCGGCGGCTCGTCGACGGACGGCGAGGAGACCAGGAACCGCCCGGACGCCTCGTCCGGCTCGACCGTCAGCCCGGGGCCGACCAGCCGGACCGCGTCGGCCCGGACCAGCGCCTCCAGCTCCTCGATCCGGGCGATCGGCGGCCCGCTGGCGAGGTAGTTGTTCAGCCCGCTGAACCAGCGGTCCACGTGGTCGCGGTACGAGCCGCCGCGCAGCCCCTGGTGGGAGACGACCTGGCGGATCTCGTCCCGCAGGTCGCGCATGACGGCCGCGGTCGCCTTGAACGGGCTGCCGGCCGGCCCGGCCGCGGACTCCGCGAGGTCCCAGCGCAGCCGCTCGGCCACCCACTCCTGGTACCCGGCCCGGTCGGCGAACCGCCGGTCCGCCCAGGGCCGGTCGACCAGTGCCCAGTCCCAGCGCTCGGCCGGGTCCGGGAACCACCGGGCGATCAGCTCCCGCAACTCCGCGCTGTCCCAGGCCAGTCGGTCGTACTCGGCGAGGAAGCGCTCGCGCTCCTCGGGGTCGGTCCGGTTCAACCGGCTGCGGTAGTAGACGAATCCGACCTCCTTCGCCACGTACGGCCACAGGTCGCGCTTGAAGTCGAGCTCGCCGCGCCCCGCGCTCCGGCGCAGCTCCGCGATCACCTCGGCGGTGAGGAAGCGCGGCTGGTAGCGGGGCACGACCTCCAGGTGCACCTCGGCCCTGGCCAGGTACGGCACCCCGCGGCCCGAACCCGCGTACAGCAACGGCTCCTTGCCGGACGCCAGGTAGTGCAGCCGCCCCTCGGCGTCCCGCTCGAACCGGCCGCCGCGGCCCTGGGTGAGGAGGGTGGCGTAGTCGTAGAAGCTGAGTCCGAGGCCGCGCAGCACGACCGGTTCGCCGGCCGGGAAGGCCGAGAGGTCGGCCTCGGCCGGGCTGAGCGGTTCCTGGTACACCAGCCCGTGCCGCTCGGCGAATCGCTTGAGCCGCAGCTGGCCCTCGGTGGGCACCACGTCGAAGTGGCCCTGGGCGAGCACGACGGCGTCGCAGACCAGCGGCCGCTCCTCGTCCTCCAGCCGGAGCAGCTGGGTGCCGCCGTCCGCGTCGTCCAGCGCGATCGCCCGGGTGGCGTGGACGTGGACGGTGACCTGCGGCGGGGCGGTGCGCACGATGTGGCCCAGGGCCCAGCGCAGGTAGGCGCCGTTGAACGCCCGGCTGCCGTACGACCAGGGCAGCATCGCGGCGGCCTCCGCGCGCTCGGCCGCGCTGAGGTCGGCGACTCCGTCGATCCGGCCCTCCGTGACCAGCCGGGCGAACTGGTACTGCGTCGGGCCGGTGACGATCGGGCCCTCGCACGGCACGGAGGCGTCGGTGAAGACGGTGACGTCCGAGGCGACGGTGTTCATGAGCAGCGACCGGTCCTGGTCGCGCTGCCAGACGCGGCCGCCGCCCGCCGGATAGGGGTCGATCAGGTGCACCTCGACGGGGACGCCGGCGGCGGCCGTCGCGGCGTTGGCGCAGAGCCGTTCCAGGGCGACGACGCCCCGCGGGCCCGCGCCCACGATGCCGATGCGGACGGCAGGCTGACTGGTGGTCACAGCGGAGGCTCCTTTCCCGGCCGGTCCGCGGCCGGCTCGCCGAACAGGCGGGGGAAGTAGTCGATGTCGCGCCGCAGCGCGGTGAAGAGGTCCTCGTCGGAGGCCCGTGGGGCTCCCGCGCGCGCCGCGGCCCACGAGGGTCCCGCGCAAGCCGACCCGGCCGTGCGTCCGTCGAGCAGCCGCCGGTTGCGCCCGGCGCTGGCCCGGGACAGCGGCAGCCGTCCGGGCGAGTGGTAGCGGATCGCGCCGCCCGGGTCGCGGCGCGGGATGATCTCGGACCGGGCGTGCCGGCTGGCGCTGAACGGGATGTCCAGCCGCCCGTCCGCGAACGCGGTGACGATGGCGCGGGACAGCCGCCCGGCGGAGAGCACCGGCTCGACGATCTCGGCGACCTCGCGCAGGATCCAGTCCTGCTCGGCGTCGACCGCCGCCCGGTCCACCGAGACGAAGTCCAGCAGCGGCGAGTTGGCGAGCGCGGCCAGCCGGAGCCCGGCCGCGTTGGCCGCCGCGTCGGGGATGCCGAAGGCCTCCTGGTAGGTCTTGGTGACGAGCTTGGAGGCCCCGCCCAGCCGCGCGGTCAACGCGCCGTAGAGGATCAGCTCCTCGGCGTGCCGCCGCCGCCGGGGGAAGACCCCCATGAACTCGTGCAGCACCGCGTGGACCTGCACCCCCGCCGGCAGGTACCGCGCGGCCAGCTCGGGGACGGCCCGCAGTGCGGCGACGTCCTGGGCGAGGTGGCCGCCCTGCGGGTACGAGATCGAGAGGCAGCGCACCCCCTGGGCCGCCGCCGCGACCGCCTCCAGCACGCTCACCGCCAGGCTGATCGACGGCGGCACCAGGACGGCGGTCAGCGTGCCGAACAGCTCCCGGTCGACGACCGCGCCCAGGCCCGCCAACTCGCCGCACACCGCGTCGACCTCGGTCCAGGCGGCGAGCGAATCGGCGAGCGGGACGTCCTTGGAGTACGGCAGGTTGTAGGAGATCCCGCCGCCCTCGAAGGAGGTGACGCCGGCGGCCACCGAGACCCGGAAGAGCTCCCGCGGGTCCGGCGAGCCGTGCCTGATCTCCAGCGGCACGGCCACCAGCTCGTTCAACTCCCGGCCGCGCTGCCAGCCGTGGGCGACCAGCGGGTAGCCGTTCAGCATCCGGTGGTCGGCGCGCAGCACGCGCTCGGCGTGCTCGAAGCGGCGCAGCCGGGTGTGCGAGTCGATCGTCAGGGTGAGGACGTCGGGCCGGCCGTGCTGCTCCAGGGTGGTCAGCAGGGCCGCCATCTCGCGGTGGCCGCCGACGCCGCAGCGCGGTTGGAGGGCCACTCGGCCGGCGCCCCTGGCCGCCTGGAGCACCTCGGCCGCGGTGGGCTTGCCGGACCGGGCGATGTACGCGGCCGACTCGCGCAGCGACGGCAGCTCGGTGTCTGAGGGGATCGTGCTCATGGCGTCCTCGTCGGGGTCGGGCTGGTGGCTCGTGGGGGTCGGTCTCGTGGGATCGGTCGCGTGGGGTCGGTGTCATCGGGCGGGTGTGCGGACGGCGGCCGGGCCGGCACCGGGACCGGTGGCGGGACGGGTGACCGGGACTCCGGCGGACTCCGCCGCCAGGCCGTCCAGGGCCGGGACCAGCTCGGCGACCGAGCCGAGCACCCGGTCCACCCCGAGGTCGTGCAGCCCGGTGATCGCCGAGGCGTCCTTGGTGCTGCCCACCGAGAGGTTGCCGCCGACGATCACGGGGCAGGGGATCCGGCCGGTCCGCTTCGCCTCGGCGAGGTCGTGCAGGTCCGCGTGGATCTGCCCGTTCAGGCTGCCGATGACGACCGCCAGCGGCTGCGGGTAGCGGGCGCAGGCCTCCGCGAACTCGGCCACCGGGGTGCAGGTGCCGAGGTTGACGACGGTGAAGCCGGCCGTCCGCAGCGCGTGGGCGATCAGCTGGTTGGCGACGGCGTGGCTGTCGCTGGCGGCGACACCGAGGATCACCACGCGGCCGGATCGGGGGGCGGGCACGGTCATGGTCGGGTTTCCTCTCCGGAGGGGAGTCAGGGGGAGGGCGTCGGCGGAAGGTGGCGGCCGGATCGGGCCGGATCGGCCGTGGCAGCCGGGTCGGTCGGGGCAGCCGTGGCAGCCGGGTCAGTCGTCGAAGGCGGCGAAGAGCTCGCGTCTGCTCACCGACCTGATCCGGCGGACGTCGAACTCCTCCGGGTCGGCGGCCGAGAGCGAGTCGAACACCCGGTTCACGGCGGCCACCAGGCCCCACTCGGCGTGGTACTCGGGCCAGCCGCGGTGGCCGTCGACCAGGTCCTGCTGCCGGGCGAAGAGGTAGTCGGGCCACTGCCGGCTCGCCGGGTACCGGTGGTGGTAGTCGTGGACGACGGTGTCCCCGGTCAGCACCAGGTAGCGGCACGGGAAGTGCAGGAACAGCATCCGCAGCGTCCAGCGGAGCCAGCCGGCCGTGCCCCGGACCACCGGGAGGCCGGGCGCCGGGGCCGCCTCACCGATGAAGATCGCGTTCGTCAGGCTCGCGAAGTACTCCTTGCCGCGACGCACGGTGGTGCCGGGCGCCGGGAAGGTGTGCTTGACGCACAGCCGCAGGGTGTTGCTGATCTGGTAGAGCGGGCCCAGCGGCACGACCCAGGCCACCAGGACGGCCGGCCACAGCCCGGTCCCCACCGCGGCGGCCGCGATCCCGCCCTGGAGCAGGCAGGCGGCGGCCTTCTCCGGGCCGGACGCGCCGTGCCAGAAGGACCGGATCCGGGAGACCGCGAACGCGAGGTGGAACCGGGGGGACGCGCACTTCACCAGCACCCGGCGCCACATCCGGGACCGCGTCATCCCGGGGTGCAGGTCGAGGCTGATCAGGAACGCCTGGACGGTGGGATCGCGCAGGGTCATGTGGTGGACGGCGTGGTGGTCGGCGACGTGCTCCCGGCTGTACCGCCCGAAGTTCTGGATGACGAGCAGGGCCGAGACCGAGTAGCCGATCACCGTGTCGAGCCGGCGGCGCCCGAACATGTTCCGGTGCGAGCACTGGTGATAGATCATCATCCGGAGGTTGCGCTGGCCGTGCAGGGTCATCGCCCAACCCGGCACCAGCAGCAGGAGGAACACGCCGCCGAGGGCGAGCCCGGTGCCGGAGACGGCGAGCCCGAACAGCACGGAGAGCCAGGCGGTGGCGAGGTGGACCCCGGCCGTCAGGTGGACCGGCCGCTGGCCCGCCAGCGGCCGGCCGGTCAGGAAGGTGAGCGGGAGCTGGAGCGGGCCGGGCAACCGCCGCATGGACTCCCGGACCGGATCCGCCGCCGGACCCCCGGGCGACGCGGTGCCGGAGTCGCGCATCGCCGGGCCGCGCGATGCGGTGGTGGTGTCGTACATCGTCGGGCCGCGCGACGCGGTGGTGCCGATGTCCATGGTGAGCAGGGCCTTTCTGCGCTGCGGGCTTCTCGCAGACCCACCATTCCGGTCCCGCCGTCCCAGCGGACAGGGACCGGCGCCCTCACCCGGCCCCGGCCGCAGCGCCGGGAATTCCCGCCGGCGCGCCGGGAATGTTCCGTGCCGCGGCCCGCTTGCAGCAGTCACCCGTGTCAAGGAGGAGCAACGTGCGTGCAGTCGTGGTGGAACGGCCCGGCGGGCCGGAGGTCCTGGTCGCGACGGACCGTCCGGACCTCGAGCCCGGCCCCGGCGAGCTGGTGGTCGCGCTGGCGGCGGCCGGCGTCAACTTCAAGGACGTGTACGAGCGGGAGGGCCTGACCGGAGCCGCCGGACCGTTCGTCCCCGGGTGCGAGGGCGCGGGCACGGTCATCGCGGTGGGCCCGGACGTGCGGGGCCCGGGGGTGGGCGACCGGGTCGCCTGGTGGGCGGCACCGGGCAGCTACGCCGAGCAGGTGGTCGTCCGCGCCGACGCCACCGTGCCCGTGCCCGACGACGTCTCCGAAGCCGACGCGGCCGCCGTCCTGCTCCAGGGCCTGACCGCGCACTACCTCGTCACCTCGACCTACCCGGCGCGCAAGGGCGAGACGGCCCTGGTCCACTCCGCCGCCGGCGGGCTCGGCCAGCACCTGACCCGGCTGCTCGCCGAGCGGGGGGTGCGGGTGATCGGCACGGTGTCGACGCCGGACAAGGTGCCCGCCGCCGAAGCGGCCGGTGCGGCGGCGGTCGTCGTCCGTGACGGCACGTCCGACCTGGCCGAGCGGGTGCGCGGGTTGACCGAGGGCGACGGGGTCGACGTGGTCTTCGACGGCGTGGGCCGCGACACCTTCGAGGCCGGGCTGCGCGCCCTGCGCCGGCGCGGCACCTTCGTCCTGGTCGGCGCCGCCTCCGGGCCGGTGCCCGCCCTGGACCCGCAGGCGCTCGCCGCCCACGGCTCGCTCTTCCTGACCAGGCCCACCCTGGTCGACCACGCCACCGATCCCGCGGAGCTGCGCTCCCGGGCCGCCGACGTGTTCCAGTGGCTGCGCGAGGGGCGGCTCCAGCTCACCATCGGTGCCCGCTACCCCCTGGACCAGGCCGCCCGGGCGCACGCCGACCTCCAGTCCCGGCGCACCACCGGCAAGTTGCTGCTGCTCCCGTGACACCCCGGGCCGTGCCCCGCTCCCGGACAGGGGAGGACGCCCCGGGCCCGGGCCCGGGGCGTCCTCGACGTCACCCCACCTGGGAGCCGCCGCATCGGCGGCGCCGACCCTAGGGCCGGGAGATCCGGTTGGTGCGTTCCCGGTCGACGGACTCGACGCCGTCGACCGCCTCCAGCGCCGCGATCCGGTCCTCCGCGACGGTGCCGGAGAGCGTGCCGAGGACGGGCTGTTCGCCCGTGACCGTCAGCCCGGCCCGCCGCAGGGACTCGGTCACCTCCGCGTACCGGCCGGGGTCGACCGCGAGGATCACCCCGACCGGTTCGGACCGGTGCGGCACGCTCACGGTGCCTGCACCAGACCGGCGCCGACGTCGCTGCCGGGCTGCGTCAGCGGCAGCGCGGTGGCCAGCAGTCTGGCCTTGAGGTCGGCCGCGGAGTCGTTGGGGTGTGCCTGGATGAGCATGGCGAGGACACCCGCCACGTGCGGCGTGGCCATGCTGGTGCCCGACATCACCGCGTGACCGCCGCCCGGTGCGGCCGAGATGATGAACTTGCCGGGTGCGGCGACGTCGACCTCGCCGCCGTTGCCGTTGACGCCCCCGCAGGAGCTGGCGGCCATCTGCATCGCCTTGTCCAGTGAGGCCACGGCGAGGATGGAGGGACAGTTGGCGGGCCGTTCGACGGGCCTGATGACTCCGGGGCGCCGGCTGCTGTTGCCGGCCGCCGCGACGATCACCACCCCGCGGTCGAGCGCGCGCTGGGCCACGAGCTCGTACGTCTGCGGGAAGAGCTCCCCCGGCTGGACCGGGGCGCCGAGCGACATCGAGATCACCCGGGCGCCGTGGTCGATCGCCCAGGCCAGGCCCGCCAGGATCTGGCCGTCCGGGCCGTGGCCGGTGTTGTCGAGCACCTTGGCGGCGAGGATGCGCGCCTCGGTCGCCACCCCGTAGCGGGGCTTCTGGCCGGGGTTGGCCGGGCCGGCGGCGGTGCCGATGCAGTGCGTGCCGTGGCCGTGGAGGTCCTCGACGGTCTCCCCGGGCACGAAGGAGACGGTCTCGTCGACGCGCCCGACCAGGTCGGGGTGGTCGGTGTCCACGCCGGTGTCGAGGACGGCGATCTTCACCCCGCGTCCGGTCATCGCGGAGAGGTGGGCCCGGATCGCCTGGAGCCCCCAGGTCACGTTCTGCTCGTCCCAGGCCGGTCCCTGGACAGCGGCGGCTTCGGCCTGGGACTGCCGGGCGACCACCTGCTCGTCGCTGCGGTAGGCCGGGAAGAAGTCGGTCGGGGCCTGGTGCGGGGCGGTGATCGGCGAGGCGTGCACCAGGCGCTCCGGCTCGGCCGCGATGATCGAGGGTTCCGCCTCGGCCGTGGTCACCAGCGCGTGGCGCTTCTCGGGCCGCACCTCGACGACGGCGGCGGCGAGGTCCTCGAAGAACACCGAGACGTCGGGGCGTTCGAGGAGTTCGGCGACGCTCGCGGGCTCGGCGCTACCTCGGATCCGTTCCACGGGCGCGATGTCGGCGGAGGAACGCAGCGCGTTGATTCCGCTCTCGTGGTTGCCGGGGTCGAACAGGACCACGTACCGGCCGGTGTACTCGGCACCGCCGCCGGTGGCGGATCCGTTGGGGCCGTCGGGGCGCTCGCGGAGGGCGCGCCTGTCCATGGGGTCGTTCACCATTGAATTCCCGCTTCCTGTGGGCTTCTTCCCCCGGTTCGTGGACAGGTGCCGTCACGGAGTACCGGCCGCCGCGGATGCGGGGTGCGTCGGTTCGTGGATCGGCACCCGGTGCCGTCGCCGCCGGCGGAACCGGCCGCGGGCATCGCCCCCCGACACACCGTGGCACCGGGCAGGGAGGACCGCACCTCCGCGCTGCCACCCGTGTGAGGAGTGCGCCGAGCGGGCCCGCGAGGTCTTCACCGCCGGGCGCCGGCCACGCTTCCGCGGGGAATTCCTGGCCGACCGGAACTCCGAACGGCCCGGAAAAGCAAAATGCGGGCCAGGATTTCTCCTGACCCGCACACGGTGTCCGAGGGGGGACTTGAACTCTCGCCTCGGGCACCAGCCTTTGTTAGTTCTGACCTGCGGAAACGTGCTCGACACGCCGTCTGGTTGACGGCCGTCCCTACCCGTCCTTCCTGCCCGTTTCTGGCTGTTCGGGACCGCTCTTGGTCATGCGTTGGTCACGTGGCCGCCCCGCGTCGGTGGGGTCCTCTGGCGCTGGCCGCCACCGCCGGTTGCCCTCCCGACCATGATCCTTAGTCCAACACGGGAATATTGCTGTCTTGTCATAGACAGCCGCCGACCAGCTGTCTAGCGTCGAGGTCGAGCGGTCCGATGGGGCCGCACTCCTAGGGGGTTGAGATGGACAGCAGGTCGGGTCTCACGCGGCTCACCAACACGAGCAACGGCAGCGGCTCGGGGGAGTGCAATCAGAACGACTGCCCCAACGTCTACCGCACCGAGCGGGGGACGTTCGTGATCCAGGGGGACGTGTCCGACGCCTTCACACCGCCCGGTGGCGAAGGACTCGTGGAGATTCCCGAGAGTGTGCTTCGGGAGGCCGTCCGTGCGCTTGGATGGTGACGCTTGGCAGGCAAGGTTCCGCGACTTCAAGACGGAGGCGTGGCGGCTTGAGACTCTTCCGGCCTACAACGTTCCGCAGGAAGTAGAGGAACTGCGAGCGTTCCGGGCGGGTGAGCGGATTGACCCGCATGCACATTCCAACGCATACACGGATGACCTCAAGAGGGTGCATCGAGAAGGAAAGCTCAAGGGGCGTGTCCACATCGTCACGCGACCGCTCTCCGAGTATCTGCTCTATGAGTTCATGTACTACCTGCCGCATGTGTGGGCGGGCGAAGACGTGCGAATCATGGACGTCACGGATCGCCCCAACCCACTGGCCGGCGTCACCGACTTCTGGATGTTCGACAAGAGGGAGGTGGTACTGATGAACTATCTCCCCGACGGAACGCAGATCGACCGTACCGTGTTCGAGGGTGACATCAGCCCATTCATCGAATATCAGCGAATCGCAATCGTTGAATCGGTGCCTTTCGAGGAGTATGTGAAGGGCATTGGCGCTTGATCCGCAAGAGCTAGGCCAGTCGAATTCGGACCTAGCGGCAATACTTAAAGAGCTTCGAAAGCGAGCTGGACTCTCCGGGGTCCAGCTCGCTAGGCGTGTCAGCATGTCGCAATCCAAGATTTCTAAGATTGAGACCGGCAAGGTTACGCCGTCACTCGTTGACGTTGAGCTGATCTTGCGGGCGCTTGATGCGCCCTCGGAGCTGATCGCGCACGTGACGGCGCTTGCCCGCATTGCTAACACTGAGTGGCAGGATGCCAGGGCTCTACGTCGGAAGGGGCTGGAGAAGAAGCAAGTTGAGTTGGCGACCCTGGAACGGAATTCGAAGAAGTTCCGATACTTCTTGCCAACCATGATTACCGGGTTGCTTGCGACGCCAGAGTACATCCGGGCCAGCCTCGATCCATTTCCCGGCGATCACTCGAAAGCTATCGCGAAGAAGCTGGAACGGCAGGCCGTCCTTTACGATTCGGCTAAGCGGTTCAGCTTTATCCTGACCGAGCAAGCTTGCCTCTGGCCGCTTGTGCCGGCACAGGCCATGGCAATGCAGATCGACAGACTTGCTTCCGTATCCCACTTGCCGAACGTTCGACTCGGTGTCATCCCGATGGCTGGTCATATGCCATGGGCGCCGTTGAACGTATTCACGGTCTATGACGAGTCGCTCGCCACCGTGGAGGTATCCACAGGTGCGCTCGTGTTTCGCGACCCTCGGGATGTTCAGGAGTACCTGGACGAATTTCGAACCTTCGAGGGCTATGCACTTTGGGGTGAGGATGCTCGGGTCAAGCTAAGGGAGTGGGCCGACCACTATCGAGGGATATCACAAGATCTTTAGTCGATAGCGGGAATATCGTTGAGTGACTGCCTGAGATTTCCCTAATCTGGTTTCTCGCCCACAAAGCCGAGAACCACGGGAGTCGTTCATGTCCGCTGGGGGTTTCGCACAGTCGACCGACGCGAGCCGTCCGCCGAAACGTCGCCGTTCCCATGCGGAACTCATGGAGCGGATCGAGAACAACCCGATCCGGAAGGACCTCACGACGGGGCGCCTGGTGGAGCTGGTCAGCGAGTCGGACGGGTTGGCGGTGGTGCATCCGCTATTTGACCCGGACGGCCCCCGCCGTGAGGTCCCGGCGGACCAGTTGATTCGCAAGATCGGCCAGTGGGGGTGACCGTGGCGGAGCAGTGGCAGCCGGAACAGGGCCAGCAGGTCTACGAGCGTCGGACAGGTGCTGCCGTGGAGATCATGGAGATCCGGAAGTTCGGGTTGTACGTCCGGCCATTGCGCGGCGGGGTCGAGCGGGTCGTTCAGCGTGCTGACCTCATTCCGCCGGACGACGCTCCAGGCGGTTTCTTTGATTGGCAGGCCTCGCGCGGGTGAGCGGGGCCACGATCGGTGAGAAGTTCGCCCGTGGTCTGAAGATCGCCATCACCGAGCAGCCGG
This sequence comes from Kitasatospora sp. NPDC127111, assembly GCF_042677465.1. NCBI lineage: Bacteria > Bacillati > Actinomycetota > Actinomycetes > Kitasatosporales > Streptomycetaceae > Kitasatospora > Kitasatospora sp. NPDC127111. The sequence goes on along the minus strand of NZ_JBHXTG010000091.1, from coordinate 12,536 downwards.
CGGGCTAACGGAGCGGGCCCCGGAGCGTGCTCCGGGGCCCTGACTCATGAACTGAGTCCAGCGAAGCTTGCTACACCAAGGAGCAAGCCACCAGCCCCAACTACGGCACCTCCGCCCGCAGTCACCGCCACAAGAGCGGTTGCCCCGAGGGCGAAAACGACGATTCCTGCAATGAATCCGACGTTAAGGGACGCCAGAAGAAGGGTTGCGGCTACCCAAGGTCGACGCGGCTTTGCTGTTGCCATCTCTATATCTCCATATCGTCAGGTCTGCATGAAGGCATCACGTCCTTAACTTGATGACTGGGGCTCGGAGACCTGCGGCCGCCCGACGCCCCCCATCGCCATCGGTTACGGCCCGTTCTTCATGGTGCTCCTCTAAGCACTCTCGACTTGACGCCTGTCTCCGGCATCCGGCCGGGGCGTCGCGGCACACCGTAGCGCTAACTGTGCCTGTCTGCACCACACCTGACGTAAGGCCAGGTAAATCGCATGGTGCCCACACTTCCCGAGATCCGAACCCGTCAGCCCTGACCCCGAGGAGGTCGAACGTGCCCTTGGCGACTGTTGACGATGTGGTCACCCGCCTCAGGGGGTCGCTCCTGACGGGGAGAAACCCCGCGTTCAGGCTCTTCTGGAGGATGTCTCAGCGCTCATCGCCGAGTACCGCACTGGCAGTTGGGACAGGGCGACTCGCCCAGCCTCGTTTAGGGTGTCCTCATGGAGCGCCCGGGGCTGGCTGATCCAACTCTCCCTGAGGGGCATGGTGATCTCCCGTGACGGTCACTGAGATGGGTCCGCAAATGAAGGAACCGCCCCGGCCAAGCAGGCCGGGGCGGTTCCTTTGTTTCGAGCGTTCAGAGCAGCGCGAGGAACGGGTTCCCGGTCGTGACCGACTCGCGACGGAGCGCGTGGGCGGGAACCGGGGGCGCCTGGGGAGCGGGCTTGGCCGGGCGGTAGGTGTCCATGCGGACGATTGTGGCCGGGCATTCGTCACGCTGGGTTCGCGGCCGGCTGAGCGGAGCGTGACCGGCCTCATCCTCAGCCAGCGTATAGACCGTGGCCGGACGTCCCAGGCCGGAGCGGTCGAGAGCGACCCTCACCCCGGGCAGTGCCTTGACCTCATCGGCGGAGGCGCCGACGTATGGCAGCAGTTCGGAGGACCGTGCCTTACCGCCGTTCATCTCGATCCGGGCCCGGACCTTCTCCGCCAGCGTCGGCACCCGACGAACGGGCTTGGCTGTCCCGGCCGCACCGCTGGTGATCGCGACCGCACAGCGGACGCTGTAGCGCACCAGAGAGAACGCGGCCGACAGACAAGCACGGTCGATCACGTCGCAGCGTTCCGAGGCGGCCAGGCAGGCCGCTACCCGGATGGTCTGTTCAGCCGTCCGTTCGACGTACACAGCCTGGGCCTCGGGCAGGTTCTCCGAGATGATCCGGGCGTACCGGCGGATGGTCTTCCACAGTCGCCGGGCATCCTCTCCGAGGCTGATCACGTGCCTGTCACCGGCAGCCCAGTAGTAGGCCTGGGCAAGGTCCCACCCGTCCGCGTCAGGCAGGGTGGCTCCGTCGTCATCCAGCATCGGCACGGAACTCAGACTGAAGGGCATGATGCGGTTGAAGCTGCCGCCCGCTGCCTCAGTAGCCCCGACGTACTTGGCCCAGTCGGAAGGCGTTATGTGCGCATGAAAGACGACGGCCGGAACATCCACACTCTGAGATTCGGCCTTCGTGGTGTTCCGGATCGACGCCCCGTCCCAGGCGCTTCGGAGTTTCCCGGTGAACGAGGCATCCCGCCGTACGCGGCGCAGCACCTCCGACCACTCCTCTTCGAGGATCAGGGCCCGAACGTCGCGCCCGGCCTCGGTCTCCTCCGTGGCCTCCACCTGCTCAGCAAGGTAGTTGACCAAGCTCGCTCCGGAGGTGATGCCACTGGTGGTGTGCGTCTCCAGGAAGCGGCCCAGGGCAGGCTTCATGATGTGCTGTGCGGTCCGGAGCGCCGTTCCCTTCCCCTTGCCAGTACCTCCGACCAACGCACTCCAGACGAGTGCCGGACGGGCGTTGCCCCGGCTGGACACCTTGACCGTCTGACCGATGGCAGCACTCCACATGCTCAGAGCCGCCACGTAGATGCCGACGGGGTCGCACTCGACGTACGGGCTGACCTTCTCAACGGCCCGACCGATGGGCCCATACAGAGTGATGGTGCTCATGCTGCCTATCTCCTGAAGATGGTTGAGATCGGGTGGCCGGACCGACCCCAGCCACCCTGGTGACGTACTGGCCGTGCGACTGTCAGGCCGCTGTCTTGCTGGTCTGGGTAGCCACTCGGTAGGCGTGGCGGACCGAGGCAGGGATGGGACCCTTGGCGTTCACCGTGTAGCCCTGAGCCTTGGCCCAGTCGCGTACGGCCTGTGCTTCGGTCTTGGCTGTCGACCGTTCCGCTCGGACGGCCTGAGCGCCCTTCCTCACCGGTTCGGGGAGCGGGTCACCGCCCTTGAAGCGTCCGGCACACACGGCGTCCCGGAAGGCTCCGGGCTTCCTGGCGTCGAAGCAAGGGATGTCGAACTCAACTGCGTCTTGCAGCTTCTTAGTTGCGCGCTCCGCACCCTCACCGCAGATAATCAATACCGTGCTGTCGTCGGCACGGCCTACCACTTCGTAACCCATGCGGCGGACGGCTTCCCGCGCGTCGTCCCAGGCGTACCCAGGCACCTCCCCGGTGATCATCACGGACGGGCAGACCTCCGGCTCTGCCTCGGTCACGTCCTCTTCGGCGCCGTCCTGGTCGTCGTGCTCGGCCTCTGGGATGGACTCCTCAGCAGCAACCGGCGCGGCCTCAGGCTGAGCGGGCGCACCAAGCGCATCCATCAGGTATCGAGCGAAGACAACCCCGTGTTCCAAGCACAGATCCCATGCGTGACCAGCAATGGTCAGAGACTCCGTAGCCTCTTCCTCACTGCCATCACGGGCAATGTGCGCATCGCAGAAGACTTTCTCAACGGGAACCAAGACAGTCGTGCGCATGGGTTTGTTCGTTCCTTAGTGGAGTGAGTTCCAGTGGTTCAGCCGGAGCCTTGCTTCTTACGGCTGCCATCCCCGCCCACCGGCCCGACCGGCGAACGTCTCCATCGTCTCACCAAAAACCCCCAAGACGCCCTCACTGGCCATCACGGATGCATTTCTTTTAGATAACTAGATGATAAATGTAACCGGGGGTAATGCTTCGTTATTACTCGTGAACCCCCACCGGGGGTGCCTTTCTCGGGCCTTGTACGGGTTTCAAAATTCTGCGGCCTGCAGTTCCGGCAGGTGTCAGGGGATCCTTCGGGTCGCACTCGGGTCTTCTGGTAAGCCATTGCTCACGGAGCGGATTCAGGTGCATTCGCAGTGCGATGGTTGACTCAAGGTGTTGGATCTGCTTGACACCGTCGCTCCTGAGAGGAAGCGTTAGTTGGAGAAGCTGTCAGGCCCCTCGCCGATGGGTGGTTTCTAATGGCAACCGTGTGCGAAGAATATGTGGCGTGGGTAAGGGATACGCTGACCAAGTGGCCCACGTGGCTACCGGGCGACCTCGTCGTGCCAGGAGATGTTGGCTACTTCGACGACCAGAGGCGATTTCGCAAGCTGCCCCACGGTGAGCAGCTAACTGTCGCAACTCCGGTCATCACTGGACTCAAGGCAGATGGCTTATTCTCTGATACCGGCAACATGGAGCAGAATACAGCCAACCTGGAAATCTTTGGCTCGCTGCAGTTGAAGCTAGTAAAACGCCGCGAGCGAGCGTTTGTACTCTATGTGCGAAGAGGTCAATACGAGGAGTTGGAAAATAGTTCCCCGGCGCTGGCGGAGGCAAGGGAGAGGCTAGCGGCTGGGCGATGGGGGCTGCGTTGGATGATCGTTGGCCAGCGCATTAAGGTTACGGATGGATTTGCGCTCGTCCTCACTAAGAGGAATCAGGGGGCTTCCTTCAGTATTGATCTCGGGGCGTTGGCGGCGCTAGCTGCAGGAGTGCCAACTTTGCAAGGGCTGCTCAATGCAGGAATGCAGCTCGCTGGGGCAACTGAAGGCGGCCAGAAGCACGTCTGCCCCAAAGGGGGAACACTCGTTTTCGATCAAGCGTACAGAGTTGATAGCGGGCTCTGGAAAGACCTCTATGGAGGCAAGATCCCGAACGGGAAGGCGACCTATCGGTCGAAGTATTCAAGATTCTCGCCTGCCGAAATATTGGCAATGGGCGAAGGTGATCTATTCGACACTGCATTTACGGTGCGGCAGATGTAACCTTGCGGTCATTGCGGCAAGAATAGATCGGGCCCCTACCTCAATGGCAGGGGCCCGAAGATTGAGGAGATCAGGGAGTGGGCAACTCCACGGCGGCCTTAACGATGCCCTTGGTTGGCTTCGTCTCATCAAATGTATGGTCAGGCTTGGTGGTATCCAGGCCCGGGTATCGTACGACCTTCCCACCGTACAGGTGGAGATTATCCACGTAGTCGGCGCGATAGCGCTCGCTTGGGCCGGAGCGGAATCCGGTGAACTGAGACGCGTACGTGGCGAAGTCGGCGTGTCCGGCCACGACATCGACCCCGGCCGGCATGGCCGTGGTAGAGAGGATCGTGAAGCCTGCCAGACGAGCCACAACGCCATTAGCGGTCACCCCGGCCTCGCCGTAAGCCCCGGCATTTGCGACGGCTGGGTGCTCGACCAGGTAGCGCTTTACCTTCGGCGAGATAACCACGTATCGACCGTCTGGGATGTCATTGCCATCCAGGGCAAGCATCATGTCCAGCACTCCGCCGTAGAGTGCCTGGGGAATGTTTCCAGAAGTGGGCTTGATGTTCGGCATTGCGGTGGCTCCAGTAGAGATCACGCGGCCCATGAAGGTGTCCGCCTCGCGGGCTAGGGCCCGGATCATCTGCTGGTTGATTGGCGACTCCATCGCGCCCGCGGCCTGCACGCGTTCGATATCTTCGACCAAAAGCTGTAGGTACTTGGCCTCGGTAATGGTGAGCTTCTGCTCCACCGTCTCGGGCCGCTGAGCAGTCATCCCGTCGGGGAGCTTGTAATCCCCAACGGTCGGGGTCGCAAGACTATTAATGCTGACGACGTCACCCTTGCTGCGAATGTCGCCTTCGTACTTCCGATTCGCCACAAGCTTGGAAGCCCAAACGAGCAGCGGATCGTACTGAGTCAAGAGGGTGCTGTCCCAGATCGAGGGAACAAAGGAGTGGGTAGCTGGATTCTGGTACGCCTGGGCCATATGGCCTCCTAGGTGTTATCGGTGTTGAGTTCGGGGTGTGTGACGGCGCGCAGTGCCTTACTGGCTTCCTTCCATCGCCTCTCATTAAGCCTGGAAAGAGCCTTCCACTTGGCAACCTCGGCCCGGAGAGATTTGATGGTCTGCACTCCAGAACCCGCCTCAGTGGTGCTAGCTGTGGACATGGCCTTACTCATTCTGGGGATCTCCTATAGATCAGCGATAGCGGGCATCGAGCGAGGGCGCCTGAAATGCCGGGATTGAGCCGCGGTGGTAGCCGGCGCCCTGGATCTGCGGAAATTCAGGCTTGACCGATGCGAGAAGTGGCTGAATTACCAGACTGATGACATCAGTGTTGGGTTCGCCGTCCTCGCCCAGAAGCTTCGAAGAATCAAGCAAGTCGAGAAAGCCATCAGGGAACTGGAAACCGCCAAGAGCAGCCTGCACCCTCAGTTCCGCATGAACGAGGCGAGTCGAATATTCCTGGTGAATCTCGGCTCGAAGTACATCACTTGGATCTGTCGGATCGGCCTGGGTCGCAGGGACTTCCGGACTGGCCGGCACAGAGCCCGGAGCCTCATCAACAGTCGTCTCAATGTCGCTCATGGCGATCCCTCCAAATCAAAGCTGTTTAAGAAGGCCGCTTCAGGGCGGCCTGGAACTCACAAGAGGAAAACGTAAGAGAAGACACTGCCCCCCTTACCCCCCATGCCCGGAGAGTAAGGGAGGCATGTATCTCTGTGGTTCTCACAGGGAGGTATCCGCAGAGACCCATTCAGCATGATGCTTGGACTTGGTAACTGCCCGGCTCACTTCCGCGTCAGTGACCCACCGCCCAGTGAGTGTGACTCCAGAGAGCGCCCATAAGTGAGTAGCTGTGCCCTCTACTAGTTCTAAATAAAGGCGACAGGTCAGACCTGGGGCAGGTTGATCCACGTCCAAACTTTCCGGTAGTCCTCCAAGTCCTGCCCCTGGTGGCCCGGGAAGCTGTATGTCAAATTCCGATGCCTGCCTATGCGGATTCCTTCGCGCTGTAGAGCCTTCAACTGGGCCTTGCGCGGCCCCTTGTGGGCGGGACAGTACTTCTTTGGCTTGCCTGCCTTCCGCGCCTTCTCCGGGGCGTACAGCGGATCTCGGCAGCCAGGCCAACGGCAGTGTTCTGCCGGAGTGCTGCGGCGTTCGATCCCGTACCCGGCCATGAACCCAAGGCCGGCCGCTGCGGCCCCGGTAGTCATGTCGAGAAGTTCTAGGTAGTGGTCGGGCTCGCTCGCGCCGGGCATTTCCCTCATGAGTGCGTCGATCTCCGCCAGAGGGTCAACATTAGGGCACAGAACAGCCGTTGCTATGTCGTGCTCGCATTCATGCCACGGGCTTGGATAGGAGTCCGCGGGGGCCTCTTCTGTCCCGCTCAGGTATCGGTCGGCCTCCTGTTCAAGCCGCCGGTACTCAGCTTCCCGAGGGATGCGACGGTCAGTGAAGGGCAGCACGGGCTTGTCGCTCATGAAATTGCTCCGAGGGATGAGAAAGCCCCCGGTGTTGGCCGGGGGCCTGGCAAACAAAGGAACGGATCAGGGGGTCTGCTGGTCTATCCAGGCTTCGAGGTCGCGCGGGCGGCACCGAAGGGACTGGCCCACCTTTCGGAACGGGATACCTTCGTCTCGCCAGTTGGAGTAGACCCAACTCTTTGGCTTGTGAAGGTAGTTGGCTACGTCACCAACCGTCATGAGGCTGTGCTCCAAGTGCATCCCTTACTGCGGCGTGGGGCGGCGTTCCCGCCCGTTGCTGTCCGGCCTGTTCTCAGAACAACATGGCCGAACATGTGGCAGCAAGTTCAAATCTAGTGATCCATGACACGTTTCCGAACTTGACGCAGCCTGTTCGCCATGGGCTAGGGTCGTGTCATGACTTCACGAACGAACGAACCCGGCCTTCCCCCGGGATGGCAGCGCGAGGGTGACTCGCTGGTGTGGGTGCGGTCCTATGGGCCGTGGCAGGTGGCGGCCCGGTGCCCGTCCGGCGCGCCCTTCACCGGTCCCTCGGAGCTGACCATCCGCCTTGGCGTAGGTGGCAGCGATGAAGAGATCGAACAGGGGATGGCCGAAGCCCTGGAAACGGACGGCATTCCCGCCAGTCTGCTCCGACAGCTTCCCTTTGCGGAGATCAAGGCCCAGGCCCGGGCCGCGCTGGCGCAGGAGGCCGACCAGGACACGGGTGAGTCGTGGCCCGTGCCGGCTCGCTGCCGGACCGAGATGGACTATGCCCTCCTCGTGGCTGAACTGGTCCGCATGAGGGCCACGGGAACCACGGCGCCGCAGCAGGCACTTTCAGACCGACTTGGGATCGGCAAGGCGACCCTGTCTGAGCGGGTCAAGCGGGCCAAGGCGCTCGGGCTGTGGGACGGCAAGCAGCTCACCGGCAAAGCAAAGGAACTGCTCACTGAGTGGCAGAGCGAGCGAGAGGCGCAGTAGCAGCAGTGGCAAAGCGCGGCAACGGGCTCGGGGGGACTCCAGTGGAGATCCCGCGCAAGGGCCGACCGAACACCTGGGGCGTACGGACGCCCCTGCACCTCAACCGGGCGACGGGCAAGCGGGAGCGGTACTGGATCGGACGGGAGTACAAGACCAAGACCGAGGCTGAGAAGGCGCTTCGGCAGTGGCACAACGAGCATGACGCCGGAGCGGTCCGCGTCTCGTCGGACATGACGCTTGGAGACTGGCTGGACAAGTGGCTGAGCACTCACCGGAAGGAGGGGACGACTGTGGCCGGATACGAGACGAAGATCCGGTTGCACATCAAGCCGCACATTGGCGCAGTGAAGCTCAACGAGGTCACCGACGACACGTTGGACGACCTGTACCGGATGCTGGAGACCGCACCGTGCCCCACCAATGCCGGTAAGCCACTCGGCAAGAAGTCTGTTCGCCACGTCCACAACATCCTGTCCGGCGCTCTCGGAGCGGCGGTGATCAAGAAGCTGATCCCGTCCAACCCGGCCAAGACCGCCAACCCTCCGACACAGCGGGAGATCAAGGGGCAGGAACAGAAGTACCCGACCCTCGACGACGCGGAGACGGCCAGGTTCCTGGCAGCGGTCTGGGAGCCGTGCGGGAACAGCAAGTGCGGTCCGTCCCACCACTGCCTTCGTGATGCGCCTCTCTGGACCTTCATCGCGGTGACCGGCTGCCGCCGCAGCGAGGCGCTGGGGCTGCGCTGGGTAGACGTGCACTGGGCCAGCGGAGCTATAGACCTTCATTGGGTGGTGGTGGAGGAGGGCAACACCTTCCGGCACCGGCCGCTGACCAAGGACGGGGACGACGCCGCGAGCATCTACGTCGACCAGGCCGTCATGAGCGTGCTCAAGCGGCAGAGGGACCGGCAGCAGGAGGAGAGAGCAGCACTCGGCTCGGTCTGGCAGGACCACGACCTCGTGTTCGCCCGTGACGGCTTCAAGCTGTTCAAGACCGGGCGGGCAGGTGGCCCACAGGACCCGGAGAAGGTCTCGGCCCGGTGGCGGACCTTGCGGAGCCGCCTGGGTCTGCCGGAGGACTTCCGGATTCACGACCTGCGGCACTCGCACGTCACCAACGCCCTGGAGGCGGGGGAGAACCCTGTAGAGGTGTCGGCAAATGTTCGGCATCACTCGCCGGGGTACACGATGGCCCGGTACGGGCACAGTCGAAAGGACGGAGCCAGGAAGCTGGCTGCGAGCAATGCCAGCAGGGTTGGCCTGTCTGCCCTGGTCTGATCAGGGATTCTCTGGGCTGTTGGTCACGTGGTTGGTCGCGCCACTGCCCAGAAAAGCAAAAAGCCCCAGATGAACTGGGGCCTTAGCTGGTGTCCGAGGGGGGACTTGAACCCCCACGCCCGATAAAGGGCACTAGCACCTCAAGCTAGCGCGTCTGCCATTCCGCCACCCGGACGGGGTGTCGTCCTCGCGGCCTCGTCGGCCGCGCTGACAGATGTAACTGTAGCAGTGATCGGCTTGCGCTCCCAAAACGGCTGTGGCCGGGGGAGCCGCAGGTGGCGGCGGGGGTCGGGGGCGGGCCGTGGCGCCGATGTGACCAGGGGGTTTCCCCGGGTTTCCGCCGGGTTCGCGGGGTGGATCCCGGTGGGGGGCTGGGGGAGGATGGGCGGACGTGCTCGTACGGCCCGGGTGCAGGCCCGGGGGTGGCGCGACCGGCGCGCCGGTGCGGGGCAGAGACGAGGAGTGACCGTGAGCGAGCGGAGCGAGTCGACGGCGGGGCGGGCGGCGGCGCCGAAGGTGACGGCCGAGTCGGAGGTCGCCGAGATCTGTCGCGATCTGATCCGGATCGACACCAGCAACTACGGCGACGGATCCGGGCCGGGGGAGCGGAAGGCGGCCGAGTACGTGGCCGAGCAGCTCGCGGAGTTCGGCCTCGAACCGCAGATCATCGAGTCGGCCAAGGGGCGGGCGTCCACCGTGGTCCGGATCGAGGGCGAGGACAGGTCGCGCCCGGGCCTGCTGATCCACGGGCACACCGACGTGGTGCCGGCCAACGCCGCGGACTGGACGTACGACCCGTTCGCCGGTGAGATCGCGGACGGCTGCGTCTGGGGCCGCGGCGCGGTCGACATGAAGGACATGGACGCGATGACGCTGGCCGTCGTCCGCGACCGGCTGCGGACCGGGCGCAAGCCCCCGCGCGACCTCGTGCTGGCGTTCCTCGCGGACGAGGAGGCGGGCGGCACGTACGGCGCCCGGTACCTGGTGGACAAGCACCCGGACCTGTTCGAGGGGGTGACCGAGGCCATCGGCGAGGTCGGCGGCTTCTCGTTCACCGTCAACGACAGGACGCGGCTCTACCTGGTGGAGACGGCCGAGAAGGGCATGCACTGGATGCGGCTCACGGTCGAGGGCCGGGCCGGCCACGGGTCGATGGAGAACGACGACAACGCCATCACCGAGCTCTGCGAGGCGGTCGCCCGGCTCGGGCGGCACACCTTCCCGCTGCGGATCACCAAGACCGTCCGGGCCTTCCTGGACGAGCTGTCGGACGCGCTCGGCGTCGAGCTCGACCCGGAGGACATGGACGAGACGCTGCGGGTGCTGGGCGGCATCGCCAAGATGATCGGCACCACGCTGCGCAACACCGCCCAGCCGACCATGCTCGGTGCGGGCTACAAGGTGAACGTGATCCCCGGGCAGGCGACCGCCCACGTGGACGGGCGGTTCCTACCGGGCTACGAGGAGGAGTTCCTGGCCGAGCTGGACAGCGTGCTCGGCCCGCGCGTGAAGCGGGAGAGCCTGCACTCGGACAAGGCGATCGAGACCAGCTTCGACGGCGCGCTGGTCGAGGCGATGCAGACCGCCTTGCGCGCCGAGGACCCGATCGCGCGCGCCGTGCCGTACTGCCTCTCCGGCGGGACGGACGCCAAGTCGTTCCAGGACCTCGGGATCCGGTGCTTCGGGTTCGCGCCGCTGCAGCTGCCGCCGGACCTCGACTTCGCCGGGATGTTCCACGGCGTGGACGAGCGGGTGCCGGTGGACGGGCTGAAGTTCGGTGCGCGGGTGCTGGACCGGTTCATCGACCTGAGCTGAGCGGCCGGGGTGGGCCGGGCGGCACGCGTGGGCCGAGGGCCCGGGGCCGTGCGCGGCGCCCCGCACGGCCCGCTCCCGGGATGCCGGGGGCGGGCCGTCCGCATTGTCCGAGCTAATGATTTGCAACGGGCGGAAAAGTGATCCAGAGAAACGTTTCGCCCTGATTCACGGCGTCGAGTACCTGTGCGAGGCATCACCGTTGCGGGTGAATGAGAGCGGTGCTCCGTACCCCGTTTGCCACACCCTCGTTCATTCCTGTGCAGCCCGCCGAACGGGATGCGTTGTTCATACAGGAGGAATGATGAAGGTCAAGAAGATCGCCGCCGTGACCGCTGCCACCGGTGGCCTGCTGCTGGCCGCCGCCGGTGTCGCGTCCGCCCACGGCGGTGCCGTCGCCGACGGTGTGGCCGCCGGTTCCCCGGGCGTGGTTTCGGGCAACCAGGTGCAGATCCCGGTGCACATCCCGGTGAACGTCTGCGGCAACACCGTCAGCGTGATCGGCGTGCTGAACCCGGCGTTCGGCAACCACTGCGCCAACTTCTGAGCGCGTGGTTGACCGCGTGACCGCCTGACCGGCGGCTCGCCGGGTCGACGACTCACTTGGCCCCCGGGTGGCGGACGCGCCGCACCGGGGGCGCTTGTTTTGTCCGGCCGGTAACACCGTGAGGTCATCTCACTCGATCGGGTGAAGCGGGTGCGTTCGGCTCAACCTCCCGGGCGGCGCCTCGTTGTCCCGTGTGCATTCGAAGACCTAGCCAGTTATTCGGAAATTCCGACTTTCTGTAGGTCTTCACGTCGTCTCGATACGTCAGGGGAAAATATGAGGAATGTAGCCAAGAAGGGGCTCCTCACGGCCGTGGCCACCGGCAGCGTCCTGGCCTCGACCGCCGGCTACGCCTACGCGGGCGCCGAGGCGCAGGGGGGCGCGGCCGGTTCGCCGGGCGTGGCCTCGGGGAACTCGGTGCAGGTGCCGGTCGAGGTGCCGATCAACGCCTGCGGCAACACCGTCGACGTGGTGGGCGTGCTGAACCCCGCGTACGGCAACCACTGTGCGAACGCCTCCGGGCACCCCGGCGGCAGCGGTCACAGCGCCTCGGGGTCGTCCGCCTCGGGGTCGTCCGCCTCCGGCTCGACGGCCGGATCGCCCGGCGTCGTGGCCGGCAACAGCGTCCAGGTGCCGGTGCACGCGCCCGTCAACGCCTGCGGCAACTCGGCCAACGTGGTCGGCGTCGGCAACCCGGCCTTCGGGAACGGGTGCGGCAACGAGGGCTCCACGGCGGCCACCCCGCCCAGCAAGCCGGACGACGACTGTCCGGAGGAGCACGGCCCGCACAACCCGCCGCCCAGCCAGCCGTCCACCCCGCCCTCGCACACCCCGGGCAGCGGCGAGACCACCCCCGGCAACCCGCGGACGGGCAGCCCGACCGCCACGCCTCCGGCCGCCACCCCCTCGCCCGCCACGCCGACCGCGACCGGCGGCAGCCAGAGCGGCCAGGCGGTGCCGGTCGCGGCCCACCAGGCGAGCCCGCAGGCCACCGCGCCGGCGGCCGCCGACAGCCAGCTGGCCTCGACCGGCGCGGGCGGCGCCGAGCTGCTCGGCGCGGCCGGCCTCGCCCTGCTGCTCGGCGGCGGCGTCCTCTACCGGCGGGCCCGCGCCGGCGTGCGCTGAGCCCACCGGCCCGCCCGCGGCCGTCGCCGGACGGGACGGCCGCTG
>NZ_JBHXTG010000090.1:0-32479 GCF_042677465.1 Kitasatospora sp. NPDC127111 | reverse complement strand
CAGCGGGTCCGGGGTTCGAGTCCCTGGCGGCGCACCGACAGCCGGAAGGCCCTTCGCGAGAGCGAGGGGCCTTCCGGCGTTTCCGGCGTTTCCGGCGTTTCCGGCGTTTCCGGCGTTTCCGGCCCGCGGGCGCCGGCGGGGCACCCGACCCGCACGCACGCGCCCGCGGGACGCGCGACCCGCGGACGCGGAACCGCCGCGGGGGCGCCCGCCGCAGCGGACGGCCCCGCGGGCGCGCCGGTCCTGCCGGACGCCTCAGCGCCCGCGCAGCGCGCGGTAGCGGGCGACCAGCTCCGCCGTGGAGCTGTCCAGCGCGTCGGCGCCCTCGCCGGTCAGCAGCACCGGCTCGATCCGCTTGGCGAGCACCTTGCCGAGCTCGACGCCCCACTGGTCGAAGGAGTCGATGTTCCAGATCGCGCCCTGGACGAACACCTTGTGCTCGTAGAGCGCGACCAGCTGGCCGAGCACCGACGGGGTCAGCTCGGCGGCCAGGATGGTGGTGGTCGGGTGGTTGCCCTTGAAGGTCTTGTGCGGGACCAGCTCGGCCGGCACGCCCTCCGCCGCCACCTCCTCCGGGGTCTTGCCGAAGGCGAGCGCCTGGGTCTGGGCGAAGAAGTTGGCGAGCAGCAGGTCGTGCTGGGCGACCAGGCCGGGCAGCAGGTCGGCGACCGGCTTCGCGAAGCCGATGAAGTCGGCCGGGATGACCTTCGTGCCCTGGTGCAGCAGCTGGTAGTAGGCGTGCTGGCCGTTGGTGCCGGGGGTGCCCCAGACCACCGGGCCGGTCTGCCAGCTCACCGGGTTGCCCTCGCGGTCCACCGACTTGCCGTTGGACTCCATGTCCAGCTGCTGGAGGTAGGCGGTGAACTTCGACAGGTAGTGCGAGTACGGCAGCACCGCGTGCGCCTGGGCGTCGAAGAAGGCGCCGTACCAGACCCCGAGCAGGCCGAGCAGCAGCGGCACGTTCTCCTCGGCGGGGGCGGTGCGGAAGTGCTCGTCGACGAGGTGGAAGCCGTCGAGCATCTCGCGGAAGGCGTCCGGGCCGATGGCGATCATCAGCGAGAGGCCGATCGCCGAGTCGTAGGAGTAGCGGCCGCCCACCCAGTCCCAGAACTCGAACATGTTGGCGGTGTCGATGCCGAAGTCGGCGACGCCCTCGGCGTTGGTGGAGAGCGCGACGAAGTGCTTGGCGACCGCGTCGGTGTCGGCGCGCAGCCCGGTGAGCAGCCAGCTCCGTGCCGAGACCGCGTTGGTGATGGTCTCGATCGTGGTGAAGGTCTTGGAGGCGACGATGAACAGCGTCTCGGCCGGGTCCAGGTCGCGGACGGCCTCGTGCAGGTCGGCGCCGTCGACGTTGGAGACGAAGCGGACGTCGAGGTCGCGGGCGGCGTAGGAGCGGAGCACCTCGTAGGCCATGGCGGGCCCGAGGTCGGAGCCGCCGATGCCGATGTTGACGACGGTCCGGATCCGCTTGCCGGTGTGGCCGCGCCACTCGCCGCTGCGGACCTGCTCGGCGAAGGCGGCCATCTTGTCGAGCACGGCGTGCACGGCGGGCACCACGTTCTCGCCGTCGACCTCGACGACGGCGTCGCGCGGGGCGCGCAGCGCGGTGTGCAGGACGGCGCGGTGCTCGGTGGTGTTGATCTTCTCGCCGCGGAACATGGCGTCACGCAGCTCGGCGACGCCGGTGGCCTCGGCGAGCTCGCGCAGCAGGGCCAGCGTCTCGTCCGTGACCAGCTGCTTGGCGTAGTCCACGTACAGGTCGCCGACCTGGAGGGTGTAGCGGCGGCCGCGCTCCGGGTCGGCGGCGAACAGCTCGCGCAGGTGCGTCTCGCCCAGCTCCGCGCGGTGCTTGCCGAGGGCGGCCCACTGCGGGGTGCGGTCCAGCGGGGTACGGGCGTCGGCACGGGTCTCCGACATCGGTTGCTCCTCGATTCATCTGGGTGCAGATACCGGCAGGGCCAGGCGGGAGGGTTTTCGCGAGGTCGTGCGGGTACTGGTGGTGCGCCGACTCCGTTGACGGCCTGCCCGGGGCCAGCCTATGCAACGTCGGGGCCGCCCTCGCACATTCCGTTCGCCGACGCTCCACCGGTCGCCGGGCCGAGGGACCTTCGCAGGCGCACCGGACGCCCGCCGGAGACCCGTGGGACCACCCGGCGGCCCGCCCGGCGCGGCACCGCCGGACGCCGCGTCACTTCCGCTCGGAGCGCAGGTCGAGCCCGCGCAGCACCTGGTCGACCAGCTCCGGGTCGGCGCCGAGTTCGCTGCGGGCGGCCAGGATCTCGCGCCGGGAGGCGGCGATCATCTCCTGTTCGACGCTCTGCGCGGCGCGCCACTGGCTGAGCCGCGACTTCGCCTCGGCGGCCTCCTCCTCCGCGTACTTCTCCGGGCAGAGCCGGGCCAGCCGGTCGTGCTGACGGTCCCGCAGCCGGTCGGCGACCTCGGCGGGCAGCTTGTCCAGCTCCTCCAGTTCGCCGAGCCGTTCCAGCCCGGCCTTGGCGGCCCGCCACCAGAGTTGGCGCACCTGCTGCTCGTGCTTGTCGTGGTCGACGTCCAGGTGCAGCCGCTTGGCGAGCCAGGGCAGGGTGAGCCCCTGGACCAGCAGGGTGAAGAGGACGACGCTGAAGGCGATGAAGACCAGCCGGCCGCGGTCGGGGAAGGCCGCACCGGTGTCGACGGCGAGCGGGACGGCCAGGGCCAGCGCGACCGTGGCCACCCCGCGCATCCCGGACCACCAGAGCACCACGCTCTCCCGCCAGCTGATCGGGGTGTCCTCCTCGGCGTCGGCGCGCAGCTTCCGGGAGAGCCAGCCGGCCGGCAGCAGCCAGAGCAGCCGGACCAGCACCACGACGGCGATCACCACGGCCGCGTCGCCGAGCATGCCGGTCCAGCCCTCGCCGGCCTCCTTGAGGACGGTGGCCAGCTCCAGGCCGATCAGGCCGAAGGCGACGCCGGTGATCAGGATCTCGACGATCTCCCAGAAGGCGTTGCCGACCAGCCGGTACGACACGGCGTCGGCGTCGGCGGCCCGCTCGGCCAGGTAGAGCCCGCAGACCACGACGGCGAGCACGCCCGACCCGTGGATCTCCTCGGCCAGGCTGTACGCGGCGAACGGCACCAGCAGGTTGAGGGCGACCTGTTGGGTCGGGTCCTCCAGGAAGGAGGCGAGTCGGGCGTTGGCCCAGCCGAGCGCGATGCCGATGACCACGGCGAGGACCGCCGAGAGCACGAAGCGGAGCACCGCGTGGCCGGCCGAGAAGTGGCCGCCGACCACCGCGTCGATGGCCAGCGAGTAGATCACGATCGCGGTGACGTCGTTGAACAGTCCCTCGCTCTCCAGGATCGCCACCAGCCGGCGCGGCAGCCCGACGCTGCCGGCCACCGCGACGGCGGCGACCGGGTCGGGCGGGGAGACCAGTGCGCCGACCGCGACGGCGGCGGCGACCGGCAGGCTGGGCAGCAGCCAGTGCACGGCGCCGGCCACCGCGGCCGTGGTGACCACCACCAGGGCGACGGCGAGCAGCAGGATGGAGCGGATGTTCGCCTTGAAGTAGCGGACGGAGGAGCGCCGGGCGACGGCGAAGATCAGCGGGGGCAGGACGAGCGGGAGGATCAGGTCGGGGTCGATCGCGATGTCCGGGATCTGCGGCACCAGCGCCATCACGATGCCGAGCAGGGTCATCAGCACGGGCTGCGGCACGCCGGTCCGGCGCGCGAGCGGCATGGTCACCACGGAGGCGAGCAGCACCAGGAAGAGCAGGGGCAGCTGACCCACGGGGAGGTTCCTCTCGGCGGGGGCGGAGGTGCGGGCGGAGGTGTCGCGTCCGGACGGCGCGGCCCGGGCCGCCGTCCAGGATAAATCTGACAATGCGCCCAACTGCCGCGACACGCCCGGCCGGGGTTGACCTCAAGCGGACTTCAGGTCTGAAGATCGAGGGAACGGACCAACGGCCCCCAGGACAGGCAGGAGCCCCCCATGAAGGCAGTCACCGTTCCCGAGTTCGGCGGCCCGGAGGTGCTCCGGGTGACCGAGGTGCCCACCCCCGCCGCCGGGCCGGGCGAGGTGCGGGTCCGGGTCCGCGCGGCGGGCGTGCAGCCCGTCGACCTCGCCGTCCGGGAGGGCTTCAAGCCGCCGGGCGCGACGGTCGAGCCACCGGTCGTCCCGGGCAACGAGTTCGCCGGGGTGGTCGACCAGCTCGGGCCCGGCAGCTACGGCTGGGAGGTCGGCGACGAGGTGCTGGGCTTCCGGCTGCTGCACAGCCACGCCGAGTTCGTCACGGTGGACACCGCCCACCTGGTCGCCAAGCCGGCCGGGATGCCCTGGGAGCAGGCGGGCTCGCTCTCCGCCTCCGGCCAGACCGCGCACATCGGGCTGAGCCAGCTGCAGGTCGGCAAGGGCGACACCGTGCTGGTCCACGGCGCCTCCGGCGGGGTCGGCACGGTCGCCGTCCAGCTGGCCCGGGCCTGGGGCGCCACGGTGATCGGCACGGCGAGCGAGCGCAACCACGACTACCTGCGCGAGCTGGGCGCGATCCCGGTCGCGTACGGGGAAGGGCTGGTCGGGCGGGTCCGGGCGGTGGCCCCGCAGGGCGTGGACGCCGCGCTGGACGCGGCCGGGCGCGGCGCGCTGGAGGCCTCGGTCGAGCTGGTCGCCGACAAGGACCGGATCGGCACCATCGTCGACCACGCGACCGCCGCACGGCTCGGGTTGCGGCAGCTGCGGGCGCAGCGGACGGCCGCCCGGCTGGCCGAGCTGGTCGAGCTCTGGGAGGCGGGCGGGCTCCGGCTGGAGATCGCCGAGGTCTTCCCGCTGGAGCGGGCCGCCGACGCCCACCGGATGGTCGGCACCGGCCACGTCCGGGGCAAGGTCGTGCTCGTGCCGTGAGGGCGGGCTGGGGGCGGTCGGGGGCCGATTGTGAGTTTCGGCCCCTGACCAGGTAATGTTCTCTCTGTCAGCAGGCGCCGCTAGCTCAGTTGGTTAGAGCAGCTGACTCTTAATCAGCGGGTCCGGGGTTCGAGTCCCTGGCGGCGCACCGACAGCCGGAAGGCCCTTCGCGAGAGCGAGGGGCCTTCCGGCGTTTCGGCGTCCCGGTGTTCCGGGCCGTTCGGTGTTCCGGGCCGTTCGGCGCTTCGGGCCGTCCGGCGCACCGGACTTCCGGCGCGCCCCGGCACCCGGCCGGCGCCCCGACCGGCGCCGGCCCGGCCGCGACCCCCGCTCAGTGCGGGATGGCGGCGATCAGCTCCGAGGCGCCCTGGCGCTTGAGGGCGAGGGCGGTCGCGGTCCCCAGGTCCTCCGGGCTGAGCGAGCCGGCCCACTCGTGGGCGTCCAGGACCTGCTTGCCGTCCGGGGAGAAGACCCGGCCGCGCAGCGAGAGGCGGCCGTCCGGCTCGGCCTTGGCGTAGCCGGCGATCGGCGAGTTGCAGTGGCCCTGGAGGACGTGCAGGAACATCCGCTCGGCGCTCGCCTCGCGCCAGGTCGGGTGGTCGCCGAGGCCGGTGACCGCCTCGATGGTGGCGGTGTCGTCCTCGCGGCACTGCAGGGCGAGGATGCCGGCCCCGATCGGCGGGCACATCGACTCCAGCGGCAGGACCTCGCTGATCCGCTCCTGCTCGCCGATCCGCTCCAGCCCGGAGACCGCGAGCAGCAGCGCGTCGGCCTCGCCGGCGGCCAGCTTGGCGAGCCGGCTGTTGGCGTTGCCGCGCATCGGCACGCACTCCAGGCGCGGGTGGGAGGCGGCGAGCTGGGCCCGGCGGCGGACCGAGGAGGTGCCGATCCGCGTGCCGGGCGGCAGCTCGTCGAGGGTGAGTCCGCCGGGGTGGACCAGGGCGTCGCGGATGTCGTCGCGGCGCAGGTAGGCGGCGAAGACCGTGCCGGCCGGCAGCGGGCGGTCGGCCGGGACGTCCTTGAGGCAGTGCACGGCGAGGTCCGCCTCGCCGGCCAGCAGGGCCGCGTCCACCTCCTTGGTGAAGGCGCCCTTGCCGCCGAGCCGGGCGAGGTCACCCATCCAGCGGTCCCCGGAGGTGGTCACCGGGACGACCTCGGTCCGCAGCTGCGGGTGCAGGGCGGCGAGTTCGGCCCGGACGCGCTCGACCTGGGCGAGCGCCATCGGCGACGAGCGGGACACGATGCGGATCAACTCTGCGGTGGGCATGTGCCGATGATAGGCCGTCACATGCGCTCCTCCTTGAGCGCCACCTGCGCCACGGCCCACCCGGCCCCGGCCGGAGGCGGCCGGAAGCGGCCGAGGGGCCGGAGACCGGGAGCGGGGATCCGGGGGGCCGGGGGGCCGGAGACCGGGGCTGCGCGCCGTCGGGGCCGGACGGTGGGGAGGGGCCGTCCGGCACCCGACGGGGGTGAGCCGGTCGGCCGGTCAGCGGCGGAAGTAGCCGTCGAAGTTCTTGGAGAACTCCCGTCCGCCGAACTGGTCCCAGTTGACGGACCAGGTCATCAGGCCGCGCAGGCCCGGCTGGGCGCCGGCCTTCGGGACGTACGCGCCGCAGTTGGTGAGCTTGGTGAGGCAGTCGAGGGCCTTGTTCACCTCGGCGGGGGCGACGTAGCCGTTGCCCGCGTTGGTGGTGGCCGGCATGCCGATGGCGACCTTGCCGGCCGGCAGCGCCGGGAACGCGTTCGCGGTGTTGCCGGCGACCGGGAAGCCCTTGAGCAGCATGTCGGTCATCGCGACGTGGAAGTCGGCGCCGCCCATCGAGTGGTACTGGTTGTCCAGGCCCATGATGGAGCCGGAGTTGTAGTCCTGGACGTGCAGCAGGGTGAGGTCGTCGCGCAGGGCGTGGATGACCGGCAGGTAGGCGCCGGCCCGCGGGTCCTGGCCGCCCCACGGGCCGGAACCGTAGTACTGGTAGCCGAGCTGGACGAAGAAGGTCTCCGGCGCCATGGTCAGGACGAAGTTCGCGCCGTACCTGGCCTTCAGCGTCTTCAGCGCCGAGATCAGGTTGACCACGACCGGGCTGGTCGGGTTCTTGAAGTCGGTGTCGCCGGTCTGCAGGGACAGCGAGTGGCCCTCGAAGTCGATGTCGAGACCGTCCAGGCCCCACGTGTCGATGATCGCCGAGACCGAGCTGACGAAGGCGTCGCGGGCGGCCGTGGTGGTGAGCTGGACCTGGCCGTTCTGGCCGCCGATCGAGATCAGCACCTTCTTGCCCTTGGCCCGCTTGGCGGCGATGGCGGCCTTGAAGTCGGCGTCGGACTCGACCGTCGGGCACTCGGTGGCCGGGCAGCGGTTGAACCGGATGTCGCCGGAGGTGACGGAGGTCGGCTCGCCGAAGGAGAGGTTGATGAAGTCCCAGGAGTCCGGGACGTCGGCCATCCGGGTGTAGCCGGCGCCGTTGGCGAAGCTGGCGTGCAGGTAGCCGACCAGGGAGTGGCCCCCGGTGGGCGGCGCGGTCGGGCTCGCGGTGCCGGTGGGCGTGACGGTCGGGGTCGCCGTGGGCGTGGCGGTGGGCGTGACCGTCGGGGTCGCCGTGGGCGTGACGGTGGGCGTCGGGGTCGGCGAGGGCGCGCCCGGGCCGTCCAGCGCGAGGTCGTCCGCGTAGTAGGTGCCCTGCCCGTACCAGCCGTGCGTGTACACGGTGACGCTGGTCTGGGTGGCGCCGGTGGTGAAGCCGAGGCTGAGCTTCTGGTACCCGCCGCCGGTGCCGGGCGTCCAGGTGGCGGCACCGCCGGTCACGCCCAGGTAGACGTACGAGCCCTTCACCCAGGCGCTGAGGTTGTACGTGGTGTTGGGAGCGACGGTGACGGTCTGGGTGCACTGGGCGGTGTCGCTCGTCGAGGCGGCCCCGGCGAGGGCGTAACCGCCGCTGTGGGACTGGCCGGTGACGACGCTGCCGGTGCCGCCGGTGCAGCTCCAGGGGTTCAGCGCGCCGCTCTCGAAACCGCCGTTGGCCAGGAACTCCCCGGCCGAGGCGGTGGGCGCCACACCCAGGGCCAGGCCGGCCGCGGTGGCGGCGGCGACGGCCGAGGCGGTGCCGGCGGCGAGCAGCGTCCGGGGGCGGCGGCGAGCGGCCGGGACACCGGTGGACGAACCGGCGGGCTGATCACCGGCGGGCGGAGCGGATGCGGGTACGGGCGTTCTGCGCATGCGGGGGACTCCTGCGGGGGCGCGGATCGTGGGGGACGTCCGAGGGCACGGCGAAGGTCGTGCCAGTGGGGGTCGGCCCGACCGCGCACCCTATTTGGACTAGACCACTGAAGTGGATCCGCCGGTGCGGTGTCAATGGTCCGGACCGGTGGCGGACAACCCGCCGCGGCGTCCGGTTGCCGGGCGTGACACCCCGTCGAACCATGGAGAGGTGACGGCACCCGGCTACCTCCGCTACCCCCACCTGCGCGGGGGCCTGCTGGCGTTCACCGCCGAGGACGACGTCTGGGTCGCCCCGCTCGACCCGGACGGCACCGTCGGCCGCGCCTGGCGGGTCAGCTGCGACCGCACCCGGGTCAGCCACCCCCGGATCTCCCCCGACGGCCGCACCCTCGCCTGGACCGGCTGGCAGAGCCTGACCCCCGAGGTCTGGACCGCGCCCGTGGACGGCGGCGAGGCCGTCCGGCTCAGCTACTGGGGCAGCCAGGACACCCGGCTGCGCGGCTGGCTGCCGGACGGCGAACTGCTCGCCGTCACCTCGTACCACGAGCCGTTCGGCCACTACACCTGGGCGCACGCCCTGCCGCCGGACGGCTCGCCCGGGCGCCGGATGCCCTGGGGCCCCGTCGGCGACGCCCAGATGAGCCGGGCGCACACCGTGCTGCTCACCGGCTCCGCGCCGCACGAACCCGCCGCCTGGAAGCGCTACCGGGGCGGCGCCACCGGACGGCTCTGGGTGGACGGCGAACGGATCCTGGACGGCCACCGGGGACACCTCGCCTCCCCCGTGCCGGTCACCTGCGCCGAGGGCGACCGGGTCGCCTTCCTCTCCGACCACGAGGGCATCGGCAACCTCTACTCCTGCCGGCCCGACGGCACCGACCTGCGCCGGCACACCGACCACGCCACCTACTACGCCCGCGAGGCCGCCACCGACGGCACCCGGATCGTCTACCAGCACGCGGGGGACCTCTGGCTGCTGGAGAGCCTGGACGCCCCCCACCCGCGCCGGCTGCACGTCCCGCTCGGCGGCGCCCGGGCCGGCCGCCGCCCCTACCAGGTGAGCGCCGCCGCCCACGTCAAGGACCTCGCCTGCGACCAGACCGGCCGCGCCGGGGTGATCACCGTGCGCGGCAGCCAGTACTGGCTGACCTTCCGGGACGGCCCCGCCCGGGCGCTCGCCGACACCCCGGGCGTGCGCACCCGGCTGCCGGTGGTGCTCGGCCACACCGGCGAGGCCGGCTGGATCACCGACGCCGAGGGCGAGGACGCGGTGGAGGTCGTCCCGCTGCCCGGGCACGAGCAGGCCCCCGCCCAGCACGGCCACCGGCTGCTCGCCGCCGGCCGGCTCGGCCGCGTCCTGGAGCTCACCGCCGCCCCCGACGGCGCCCACCTGGCCGCCGCCGCCTCGGACGGGCGGCTGCTGCTGGTCACCACCGCCGACGGGACCGTCCGGGAACTGGCCGCCTCCGGCTACGGCCCGGTCTCCGGCGCCCGCTTCTCCCCCGACTCGCGCTGGATCGCCTGGTCCCAGCCGGTGGCCGGGCGCTCGCTGCGCCGCATCCGGCTGACCCGCACCGACACGCCCGCCCCGATCACCGAGGTCACCGACGGCCGGTTCGAGGACGAGCAGCCGGTGTTCACCCGGGACGGCCGCTACCTGGCCTTCCTCTCCTGGCGCGGCTTCGACCCGGTCCACGACGTGCACACCGGCGACCTCTCCTTCCCGCTCGGCTGCCGCCCCTACCTCGTCCCGCTCGCCGCCGGCACCCCGTCCCCCTTCGCCGCGCCGGCCGAGGACGGCGGCGCGCCGCGCGGGGACGGCGGCGGGGACGGCACCGTGCACGTCGACCCGGAGGGCATCGCCGAGCGGCTGGTCCAGTTCCCGGTGATCGCCTCCAAGTACTCCGCCACCGACGCCGTCCGCGGCGGGCTGGTCTGGCTGCGCTGGCCGATCTCCGGCACCCTCGGGCAGACCTTCACCAACCCGGACGACACCTCCGGCCGCCCCTCACTGGAGTACTTCGACCTGGCCCGGGGCTCGCGCTCAACACTGGCCGACAAGCTGGACGGCTACGCCGTGTCCGGTGACGGCGGCTCGGTCGCGGTCTACTCGGCCGGCACCCTGCGGATCGTCCCGGTCACCGCCCCCTCCGCCGGGACCACCGTGGACCTGCGGCGGATCACCCACACCGTGCGCCCGGCCGCCGAGTGGCGCCAGGCGTACGCCGAGGCGGCCCGGATCGTCCGGGACCAGTTCTGGGACCCGGGGATGTCCGGGCTGGACTGGCCGGCCCTGGTCGCCCAGTACCAGCCGCTGCTGGACCGCGTCGCCGGCCCGGACGACTTCGCCGACCTGCTGCGCGAACTCCTCGGCGAACTGGGCACCTCGCACGCGTACGTCACCCCGTCCCGGCGCGGCGAGGGGCCCTCGCTCGCGCAGCAGCCGCTCGGGCTGCTCGGCGCCAACGCCCACCGCGCCACCGACGGCCGCTGGCTGGTCGACCGGGTCCTGCCCGGCGAGTCCTCCGACCCCCGCGCCCGCGCGCCGCTCGCCACCCACGGCGTGCACGACGGCGACGAGCTGCTGGCGGTGGCCGGGCGCCCGCTCGACCCGGTCCGCGGCCCGGGCCCGCTGCTGGCCGGCACCGGCGGGACGACCGTCGAACTCACCCTGCGCAGCGGGCCCGACGGCCCGGTCCGCCGGATCGCGGTGACCCCGCTGACCGACGAACGGCCCATCCGCTACCAGGACTGGGTGGTCAAACGCCGCCTGCTGGTCCGGGAGTTCAGCGACGGCCGGTGCGGCTACCTGCACATCCCGGACCTCGGCGGCTCCGGCTGGGCCCAGTTCAACCGCGACGTCCGCCGCGAGCTGGACAAGCCCGCGCTGGTGCTCGACGTCCGCGGCAACGCCGGCGGGAACGTCTCGGAACTCGTCCTGGAGAAGCTCACCCGGCGGGTGCTGGCCTGGGACTTCAGCCGCGGGCGGCAGCCGGTGCGCTGGCCCAGGGACGCGCCGCGCGGGCCGGTGGTCGCGCTCGCCGACGAGGCCACCAGCTCGGACGGCGACGTCATCATCACCGCGATCAAACTGCTCGGGCTCGGCCCGGTGGTCGGCAACCGGACCTGGGGCGGGGTGGTCGGCATGACCGGGCGGCACACCCTCGGCGACGGCACGCAGATCTCGGTGCCGAAGAACGCCTCCTGGTTCACCGGCGGGCTCGGCTGGTCGGTGGAGAACCACGGCGTGGAGCCGGACGTCCACGTGCTGCGGACCCCGCGGGACTGGGCCCGGGGCCGGCACACCGAGCTGGTCACGGCGGTGCGGCTGGCGCTGGAGCTGCTGGAGGACGCGCCGGCCGCCGTGCCTCCGCCGGACGACACGCCGCGCCCGGACCTGCGGCGGCCGCCACTGCCGCCGCGGGGGTGACCACGGGGTCGGCCGCGGCGGGCGCACCGCACCAACACACCGAACCGCCGCGGGCACACCGAGGGGGCGCGCCCGCGGTGGGCACGCCCCCTCGGTGGCGCCTCGGTGACGGTCGGACGGTCGGTCCCGGCGGACGGCCCTTCTCGGCCCGGTCCGCTCGGCCGGTCCGCTCGGCCGGTGCCTCGGCCGGTCCCCCTGCTCAGTCCCAGGGGTCGCCCTCGGCCGTCATGTCCTCCCGGGCCCGCTCCTCGGCCTGCCGCTCGGTGAGCCTCGCGGCCTCCTGCGCCTCACGGGCCTTCTCGATCTCGGGGCCGAACGCGTCGGCGGCCTCGTCGTGCGCCAGGGCGGCGCGCTGGGCGGCATCGGTCATCGCGGTGGTGTCCTGTTCGTGGCTCCCGCCGAGCGAGGACCGCGCCTCCTCGGCGGTGTCGTGTCCCCTGTGGCGGAACCTGTCGAAGATGCCCATGACTCCTCCTCCGGACGAATTCCGGGCTGCCCCCACTCTCACACCGGTGTCCGGCAGGCGCATCCGCACGCCGTCGGACCGCGGCGCCGCCGTGACGGCCCGGGTCCTTGGTCCCGGGTGGTGGCACCCGAAGGCCCGTAGCGGGCGGCACCCGGCGGGCGGAGGGTGGAGCCGTCAGCCGGTCCCGTTCCGCACCTTCCCCCCTGGAGCCCTGCCGTGACCGTCACCCCGGCCTTCCGCCCCGCCCCGGTCCCCCGCCCCGCCGACGAGCAGCACGGCGGGCCGCGCCGGCTGGTCGGCCCGCTCGCCGCACTGGACGGGCGGCTGGCCGGCCCCCACGACCTGCTGCTGATGCAGTGCCCCAGCTCGCTGCGGCCGCTCGGCGGCGGCGGGCTGCCGGAGTGGGCGCGGCGGGTGCTGCGGGCCCATCCGTGGGTGACGGTCGGCCGGGCCCGCGCCGTGGCCGGCGGACCGGCCGACACCCCGCACCCGGTGCGCTGCACCCGGGACGTCTCCGCCGCCCCGGAGACCTGGCTGCCGGTGATCGTGCGCGGCGCCGAGCGCGGGCAGCGGCTCGACGCGCTGGCGCCGCGGGCGGCGGTGGCGCGGACGCTGCGGCCCGAGCAACTGGTCGGGCGGGAGGCGCTGCTGCCGCCGGAGCGGGTGGCGGTCGTCCCGGCACTGGCCGCGCTGGCCGCGGTGGGGCGGCTGGTCACCGAGCACCGACTGGTCTGGGGGCCAATCGGCGCGGCCGGCTACGAACTGGGCACGGGCGTGCCGGTGACCGGGCCGCTCAGCCCGCTGCGGCTGGTGCTGCGCGCCCCGCAGCCGGTCAGCCGGCGGGACGCGCTGATGCTGCGGCGGGCGCTGAGCCGGCTGCCCGTGCCGGTGCAGGCGGAGCTGGAGACCCGGTACGGCGCGGTGCTGCTCGCCGAGTACGCGGCCGGGCCCGCCGTGCTCACCCTGCTGACGCCGGACGGGCCCCGGGAGGTCCACGACCCGTGGTTCCCCCGGGGCCGGTAGGCCCCGCGCGGTTCGGCCGCGGGTTCAGCCGCTGATGCTGGGCGCGCCGGTCTCCAGGTGGCCGGTGAACCGCTGGGACCAGGTGCTGTCGGCGTCCACCGTGACGGTGAAGTCGTACCAGCCGTTGGTGTAGGCCACCGCGTTGAAGAAGTCGCTCACGCTGCCGCCGGCCGGCACCCGGTACGTCCAGGGGCCGTCGGTGCGGTAGTTGTTCGAGGCGATGGTGAAGGTCAGCGGCGTGGTGCCGGTGTTGGCGAGCTCGAAGTAGACCGCCATCCTGCCGGTGCCCGGCTCGACCGCGTACGAGGCGGTGACGGCCGCGTTCTTGCCCGCCTTGGTGGCGTCGCCCTTGAAGCGGCGCAGGAAGCGGTTGGGGCCGACCACGGACAGGTCGTACGGGCCGTTGCCGAAGCCGAGGCCACAGTTGAAGAAGTCGCTCTGGCTGCCGCCCGGGTCGACGGTGTACTGCCAGGGGCCGCCGCCGCGGTAGGCGTTGGCGTAGGCCGCGAAGTGCGCCGACTTCGTGGCGGCCGCGCCCTCGTTGGCCATCTTCAGCCAGACCTTCATCACCCCGCCGGAGCCGAACTCCAGGTGGTCCAGGTTGGCGTTCGGCTGGTAGGGCAGCGCGCGGGCCGGACGGGTGCCGGCCTCCTGGACGGGCAGCTGGTTGTTCACCGGGGCCGGGTTGGGCAGCGGGCCGCAGGTGGACATGCCGACGACCGCGCCGGCGGTGTCGGGCAGCGCCGGGAGGCCGTAGACCGGGTTGGCGAAGTCGAACACGCCGGTCAGGTCGCCGCAGACGCGCCGGCGCCAGTCGCTGATGTTCACGCACTTGGCGGGAGTGCCGAGCGCGGCCGTCCAGACCTCCAGGAAGCGCAGCACCGAGGTGTGGTCGAAGACCTCGGAGTCGACCCAGCCGCCGCGGGTCCAGGGCGAGATGGCGATCATCGGGACGCGGAAGCCGAGGCCGATGTTCTTGCCGCCGTAGAACTCGCCGGGGGTCCCGGCCGGGGCGGCCGGCGGGGGGACGTGGTCGAAGAAGCCGTCGTTCTCGTCGTAGTTGAGGAACAGGACGGTCGAGTTGAAGACGTCCGGGTCCGCGTTGAGGGCTTCGATCACGTTGTGGACGAAGTGCGCGCCGTCGGCCGGCGTGGCGTACGGGTGCTCGGAGACCTCCTGGTTGGGGACGATCCAGGAGACCTGCGGGAGGGTGCCGTTCAGCACGTCGGCCCTGATCGCGGCGACGATGTCGTCCGGGGTGCGGCCGGTGGTCTTCGGCACGGAGCCCATGCCCTTGACGGCGAGCGGGCTGCCCGCCGGGGCGTTGGCGAACTGGGTGAAGTAGGCCAAGGCGTTGTCGCCGTAGTTGTCGGCCGCGTTCTGGTAGACCTTCCAGCTCACGCCGGCGTTCTCGAGCGCCTCGGCGTAGGTCTGCCAGCGCAGGCCCTTCTCGTCGCCGCCGTCGTACGCCGGGCCGCCCGCGGTGCCGGCCGGGTCGATCTGGCCGGACCAGTGGTAGGTGCGGTTGGGGCCGGTGGCGCTGAGGACGGAACAGAAGTAGGCGTCGCAGACGGTCCAGTTCTCGGCGAGTGCGTAGTGGAACGGGATGTCCTGGCGGGTGAGGTGACCGAGGGTCCGGACGTTGCCCTTGGCCAGGACCCAGGAGTCCAGCTTGCCGCCGTTCCACGCGGTGTGCTGGTCACTCCACCCGTGCGCGAGGTCCCCGTTGCATTGCGCGAGGCGCTCC
Source organism: Kitasatospora sp. NPDC127111 (assembly GCF_042677465.1). NCBI lineage: Bacteria > Bacillati > Actinomycetota > Actinomycetes > Kitasatosporales > Streptomycetaceae > Kitasatospora > Kitasatospora sp. NPDC127111. Next base: position 17,717 of record NZ_JBHXTG010000090.1, on the reverse strand, counting down.
GGGTCGGCCCCGCCGGCGGGCTTGGTCAGGCTGAACTGCCACGGGTACTGGCGGCCCAGGCCGTTCGGCTGGTTGAAGACGCTGTAGCCGCCGGCGATCTGGATCGCGCTGCGGTCGGCGAAGCCGCGCACGCCGCGCAGCGTGCCGAAGTAGTGGTCGAAGCTGCGGTTCTCCTGCATCAGGACCACGACGTGGCGCGCGTCGGCGATGGTGCCGGTCCGCGACGGCGCCGCCGCGGGGGCGGCGGCGGGCGCGCCCGGCGCCACCCCCGCACCGGTGGTCCCGGCCACGGCGAGGCCGGCCGCGGCGGCTCCGGACAGTGCGACGAACTTCCTACGACTCAGCTCGGCCATCAGCCCAGCCCGTCCCTTCACTGGCGATGTTGTGCACACAAGTCGGGCCATCGGTCGCGCAGCATCATCCACCGGCCGGCACCACCCCGCCAGGGGCCGGGAACAGGGTTGGCGGACTGTTCGTCCCGCCGTCACCGAACGACGCCCGGCTGAACGCCGATGCCTCAGTCCCGCACGGTGATTCCCAGTGCGTGCGCGAACTGGGGGGCCAGTTCGAGCAGTTGGGTGGAGCTGATGACGGCGCCCCGGAGGCCCTGGTGACCGTCGGGCAGGCCGAGACGCACGGCGCCGCGCAGGTCGGTCCTGGTGAGCGTGGCTCCGCGCAGCCGGACCTCCTCCAGGGTGGAGCCGGGGAAGGAGACGTCGGTCAGCCGGGCGTCGCCGAAGTCCACGTCGCGCAGCAGGCAGTCCTCGAAGACGACGTCGCGCAGGACGGCCGCCCGCAGATTGACCGCCTCCAGCTTGCAGCCGCGGAAGACCGTGCGGCGCAGTGCCGAGCCGTGGGCGGCGACGCCGGCCAGCACGCCCCCGCTGAAGGCGCTGTCCTGCCACTCGCTCTCACTGAGGTCGCAGCCCACCCAGCGGCCGGCCTGCGCCCAGACCTCGTTGAACCGGGCCTGGCGGAGCCTGACCCCGTTGAGCGCGACGCCGGTGAACGCGCACTCCAGGAAGCCCGCCCCGCCGGCCGACTCGTCGGTGTGCTCGCCGCCGTCGAAGTGCACGGTGTCGTAGCGCTCGTCGCTGCGCAGCGGGCCGCCGTGCGGGCGCAGCAGGTGGGCGTACGGCAGGTCGGACAGGCTGTCGGGGACGGAGCGCGGCATGGCGTGGCACCTCACGGTCGGGCGAGCGGGGGTCGTTGGACGGGTCTCGCCCGCATGCTCGCACGCGCCACCGACAGGGCCCGGCCGCCCGGGGTGGGCGGCCGGGCCGGTGCCGGATCGGGTGGCGTCGGGATCAGCCGCGCGACCAGAGCGAGTTGACCCGGCTGCGCTCGGCCGAGTTGGGGTACGGGTTGGTGCAGGTCGTGCCGGGGCCGCCGCCGGACATCAGCTCGCTGCACGGGCCGGAGTAGTGGTCCGGCAGGCCCAGCACGTGCCCGGTCTCGTGGGCGGTGACCCGGGTGGAGTTGTACTGCCGGTTCTGCTTGTAGTCCAGGAAGATGTAGCCGCGGCCGTGCCCGTCGGTGCTGGCGTACGAGCCGCGCGCGTCGTTGCCCTCGTAGTAGCGGAAGTCCGCGGCCGAGCCGGACCGGAGCTGCACGTTGCTGACCGAGCTGTTCCAGATCTGGGCGCTCTGGGCTATCTGGGTGCGGAAGGTCGGCGCGCTGCTCGCGTCGTAGGTGACCACGACGGCCTTGAGGAACGGCGCGGCGGCCTGCTTGGCCAGCGCAGACTTCATCACGGCCTCGAAGAACGCCTGGTTGTCGGCGTCCTCGGCGGCCGAACCCGCGTACGCGGACGCGGTGTAGCCCTGGACCGGCGCGGCGGCGGCCGCGGTGGGCAGGGCGGCCAGGCCCGCCGCGAGGGCGAGGCCGAGGGCGGCGGAGAGCGTGCGGGACAGACGGTTCACGTGGGGGCTCCTGTTCGCGGGTGCCGCGGCCGTTCTTGGGGTGGGCCGCGGTGAACGGGTGAACGGGTGAACTGATGAACGGGTGATCGGCTTGACGGGATGGCGCGGTCGGGCCGGTGGAGGCGGCGCGGAACGCGCCGGTGGCCAACGCGCGGTGGCGGTCAGCGCGCGGCGGTGGTCAGCGCGCGGTGGCGGCCGGCCCTTACTGCCACAGGGAGTTGACCCGGCGGCGCTCGGCCGAGTTCGGGTACGGGTTGGTGCAGGAGGGACCCGGGCCGCCGCCGGACATCAGCTCGCTGCACGGGCCGGAGTAGTGGTCCGGCAGGCCCAGCACGTGCCCGGTCTCGTGGGCGGTGACCCGGGTGGAGTCGTACTGCCGGTTCTGGGTGTAGTCGAGGAAGATGTAGCCGGACCCGTGGCCGTCGGTGCTGGCGTACGAGCCGTTGTCCGGGTCGTCGCCCTCGTAGTACGAGAAGTCGGCGTTGGAGCCTTGCTGCAGCCGGACGTTGCTCACCGAGCCGTTCCAGATCTGGGCGGACCGGGCTATCTCGGAGGCGAAGGACGGCGCGTTGCTCGCGTCGTACGTGACCACGACGGCCTTGAGGAACGGCGTGGCGGCCTGCTTGGCCCGGGCCGACTTCATCACCGCCTCGAAGAACGCCCGGTCGTCGGCCTTTCCGGCGCCCTTCAGCGCGGGTGCCGGGGCGGTGTAGTGCTGGCCGGCCGGCCCGGTGGCGGGGGCCGCGCTCGCGGTGCCGGGCAGGGCGGCGACGCCGGCCGCGAGGACCAGGCCGAGGGCAGCGGACAGCGTCCGCGGGATGCGGTTCATGTGGGGGCTCCGATGACACGAACTCCGCGGCCGGTGGGGGCCGGTCGCGGGTTACCGGATGAATGTCTGCTGCCCCAGAGCTTCGGTCAGCGCGGCGCCCCGGCGGATGATGTCAACCCGCGATAGCCCGGGCCAATCTCCCCCGGACGACGGGGGTGGCGGGCCGGCGGCGGGCCCCGCCGCCACCGATGCCGACCGAACCGAAGCCGATGCCCGACCGGCACCTGACGCGCAGTGGACGGGCAATGGACGGGCACCGGACGGGCTGTGGACGGGCTGTGGACGATCCACCTGTCTGTCATGTCCCTGGCGTCACACCCATTCGCCCGTTATGCTCCCGATGTGGAGCTGGACGTGAGACACCTCCGGGTGCTGTGCGCGATCGCCGACACCGGCAGCCTCCGCAAGGCTGCGCTGCAGCTCGGCATGACCCAGCCCTCCCTCACCACCCAGCTGCACCGCATCGAACGGGCCATCGGCGGCACGCTGTTCACCCGCGAGCAGACCGGCAGCCGGCCCACCGCGCTCGGCCACTCGGTGCTGTCCCGGGCCCGGCCGGTGATCGCCGAGATGGCCGCGCTGGTCAGTGCCGCCCGCCAGGAGGCCAGGGAGGCCGCCGGCGGCGAACGCGCCCGCCGGCTGCGGATCGGCAGTGTCGGCAGCCGGACGGTCGCCGCCTGGCTGCGCCGGGTGCACGAGCGGCTGCCGGAGACGGACACCACCATCCACATCGACATCTCCGCCAACGCCCTGCTGCGGATGGTGGCCGCCGACCAGCTGGACGTCGCGTTCGTGCACGAGAGCGAGGGCTTCCCGCTGCGGGTGCCGCCGGACGCCGAGCACCGGGTGCTGATGGCCCGGGAGCCGCAGTTCGTCGCGCTCGCGGCCGGCCACCCGGCCGCCGCCCGTCCGGTGGTGGACCTGGCCGACCTGGCCGAGGACACCTGGATGGTCGACCCGACCGCCGACCACGAGTACGCGGCGATGCGCCGGGTGTTCACCGAGGCCGGGCTCAACCCCCGGGTGGTGCAGGTGCGCGACAACGCGACCGCCGCCGAGCTGGTCGCCTCCGGCGAGGCCGTCCGCCCCTGCCAGCCCACCGCCGCCCCCGGGCCCGGCACGGTCGTCCGGCCGGTGCACGGCGACCCGCTGGCCGTCCGCTTACTGCTCGCCTGGCGACCGCGCGCGCTCAGCCCGCGTGCCCTGGACGCGCTGTACGGGGAGCTGCGCGCCGCCTACCTGGACCTCGCGCAGGTCAGCCCGGCCTACCGGGCCTGGCTCGCCCGGCACGACCAGGCGCTCCCGCACCTGCTCGGCCACTCCCGCGGCCCGGGCTCACCCGACGACGACCCCCGCGGCGCGGCACCGCCCGACGGAGGCGCCCGCGGCGGAGCCCCGACCCGCGGGGCCCCCTTCGCCGGAGGCCCGTTCGGCGAGTGCTCACCCGACGGCGACCCCCGCGACGGCGACCTCCGCGACGGGGGTCGCGACGAGGACCTCCGCGACGAGGACGCGCGGGCGGCTCAGGCCGGGCCGGCCGCCGGACGCGCCGCGCGGGCGTGCAGGGTGACGCCCGCGGCCACCGTGGCCGCGCTGACCAGGCCCGCCACCAGGACCCCGGAGTCGCCGGCCGCCGTGCACGCCAGCACCGCCACCGAGGCGACCGGCAGCAGCGCCTGCTCCACCCCGGTCTTGACGTGCCTGGCGTGCAGCAGCCAGACGGTGAACAGGTAGAGCGCGGTCGGCACGGTCACCGTCGCGGTGGCGGCCGTCGCGGAGACGTGCGCCTTGTGCACCGCCGACTCGACCGCCACCTCCAGCCCCGCACCGATCGCCGCCGCCGAGCCGAACACCACGTAGTGGCCGTAACCCCACAGGAACGCCTGGCGGTTGGAGCGCAGGTGGTCGTGGACCGACCGGGCGAAGTAGATCCACCAGGCCGAGAAGCAGATCAGCAGGCCCCCGACGGCGACCGGCACCAGCCGGCCCAGCCCCTCGTGCTCGTCCACGGCCGACTGCACCGCGACGGTCGCCGCCGCCACCGTCTCACCGAGCACGATCAGGGTGAACAGGCCGTACCGCTCGGCGATGTGGTGCGGGTGCCAGGGGGTCTGCATCCGCAGCTCGGCGATCACCGGCACGGACAGCTCGGCCAGGATGCCCAGCGGGATCACGTACGGCCGGGCGGCGTCCGGCAGCAGCAGCATCACCACCCAGGCGATCTGGCAGACGACGATCCCGGCCGCGTAGCGCAGCGCCACCCCGCGCGCCTGGCCCTCCTCGCTGGCCGCCGCGCGCAGCCACTGGGTGACCATGGCCAGCCGCATCACCACGTACCCGACCACCGAGAGCACCAGGTCCTGCTCGGCGAACAACCGGGGCACCCCGGCCGCCAGGATCAGCACGCCGGCGATCTGCACCAGCGTGGTGACCCGGTACGGCACGTCGTCGCAGTCGTAGGCGGAGGCGAACCAGGTGAAGTTCATCCACGCCCACCAGATCGCGAAGAACGCGAGGAGGTACCCGGTCAGGCCGTCGCCGTAGTGGCCGGCGGCCAGGTCGTGGGCGAGCTCCCGGCCCGCCTGGCCGACCGCGACCACGAAGCAGAGGTCGAAGAAGAGCTCCAGCGGGGTGGCGACCCGGTGCGGCTCGTCCCGGCTGCGCGGGACCATCCGGCGCAGCGGGTGGTGGCCGGAGTGGTGCGGGCGGGGAACTGCGGTGGATTCGCTGCTCATGGTCGGTCTCCGGGGTCCGGGACGGGCGGGCTGCGCCGTCCCCCGCCGCATCCTGGCAGCGGCCCCGGCCGGGCGCACGCACCGGCGCGGCCGCCGCACTGCGAGCGGGCGGCCCTGCTCCCGCCCCGGCCGTGCGCCCTGTGCCCACCGCTCGGCCCGCCGGCGACGGCGCGCCGCGGACCGCCCTCCAGGGCCCGCGCCGGACCGCACACGGGTGTCCGTTCCGCCCGATTTTCCGTGCCGTCAGCGAGAGTTGACGGCCGGGTGCGCGAACCGGGTGACAGCCGGGCGGGATTCCGGGCGCGCCCGCGCCGTACCGCCCGGCGGCCCCGTCCGCCCGCTAGATTCTTCCCCGGTTTGGAAGCGCGCGGGCCCGATCGGGCCCCACGACACGGGCGGCCTGCGGGCATCGCGGAAGGTCAAGGCCGGTGGCAGGAGAACGGGGGCGGCAGAGCCGTGCTACCCGCGTCCGCACCACCGGCCTCGTGATCACCGCGCTGCTCGCCAGCGCCTGCCGTCGCGCCGTCTCCCCCTGCCGTCGCGCCCGTCGCGCCCGTCGCGCCCGTCGCGCCCGTCGCGCCCGTCACCGGGGCTACTTCTCCCAGCCCACCCTGGTGTAGTCGACGCCGGCCAGGCCGAACGCACCGTAGTTGGCCAGCCCCTTGCGGACCGCCACCACGGTCGGCCGCTGGTACAGCTCGACGGTGTGGCCGAGCTCCCAGATCTTCGCGTCCGCCTGGTTGTAGAGCTTGGCCGCCTCCACCGGGTCGACCGTGCCGGCCGCCTTCTTGAGCAACCCGTCGATCTCGGGCGTGCCGAGCTTGGAGAAGTTGCCGAAGACGTTGTCCCCCTGCGGCAGCCGGAAGTTGGTCAGGCTGGTGGAGAGCGGGAACGAGTCCGTGTTGCGCCAGCTGGCGATGTCGAACTTGCCCTGGTTGACGTACTTGGTGAAGAAGTCGTTGGCCGGCACCTTGTCGATCTCCACCTTGACGCCGGCCGCGAGCCACATCGCCTGGGCGGCGGTCGCCAGGTCGACCTGGGCCTGCGGGGTGGACTCGTTGAGCACGAAGTGCAGGGTCAGCGACTGGCCGTCCTTGGTGCGCGGCTGTCCGCTGCCTGCCTCCTTCCAACCCGCCTCGTCCAGGGCCTTCTTGGCGGCGGGCAGGTCGAACTTGGCCCACTCGCCGGAATTGTCCTGGTAGCCGGTCTGGTTGGGCATGAAGATGTGGTTGCCGAGCGGCTTGAACTCGACCGGCACGCCGTTGTTGGCGATCTTGATGAGCGCTGAGCGGTCCAGTGCCTTGCCGAGCGCCTGGCGCACCTTCTGGTCGGCGAGCGCACCGCCGCCGCCGAACGAGAGGTGCACCTCGTCCCACGGGCTGGCCGTCCGGATCACCGCGTCCTTGGCGTCCTTGAGCTGCCCGTACGCCGTCGCGGTGCCCGCCGCGGCGAAGTCGATCTCGTTGTTGAGGAACGCCTGCGTGGTCGCCGACTGCGACATCACCCGGAAGGTGATCTTGTCCGCCTTGGGCTTCGCGCCCCACCAGGCCGGGTCCGGGACCAGCGTGAGGGTCTGTGCCGTCTTGTCCGCCGTGCCGACCTTCAACGCCCCGGCGGTGATCGGGATCCTGTCCACCCAGCCCTTGTTGAAGTCGTCCGCGGTGCCGATCCCGGCGGCCGGGATCAGCGGGCGGAACAGGTTCTGCCAGTCCGCGTACGGCTCCGCGAAGGTCACCTTGACCTCGCCCGGGTCGGCGCCCTGCTCGACCCCGGAGATCAGCTCGTAGCCGGAGGAGTCGGCCAGGTTGTAGCCGTCCTTCTTGCCGTTGCTGGCCTCCCAGTCGGCCTTGAAGTCGAGGTAGCTCAGCGGCTTCCCGTCCGACCACTTGGCCTTCGGATTGAGCTTGTAGGTGACCACCTGCGGGGAGGTGGAGGTGACCTTCGCCTCCAGCAGGTAGTCGGTGACCGGCTTGAAGGTGCCGGTCGCGTCGGTGGTGAACAGCTCCGGCTCCAGCGCCCGCATGATCTCGACCGCGTCGCCGTAGCGGCCGTCCACCTGGAACGGGTTCCACTGGCTGATCCACTGGTACAGCGGGAAGCGCACCTCGCCGCCGTCCTTCAACAGCTCCGGCGCCTTGGCGTTGATGTCGATCGCCCCCTGTCTCGGGGGTTCGCTCTTGGCCGCGGTGTCGGCCGAGCCACCGCCGCCCGAGGTGCACGCGGTGGCCGCCAGCGCGACGGCGAGGGCGAGCGCGGCGGCCCGGCCGAGGTGGCGGGCGGGCGTGCTGGAAGCGTCCATGAGGGTTCCCCCCGGTGAAGACGACGAGTGTCGGGAGTTGAGCGTCGCAAGGTGTGGCGAGGCTTGATGGTGGGCAGCCAAGTCGGTGCCGGCGGACCGAAAGTAACAGCGGATCAGGACGAGTACCAGGGGGAGGAGTGGACATCTGATCCAAACGAAACGGGCCGCAACACTGCCGCAACGCTGCGGCCGTGCGCCGCTGGAACACTCGTGACCTGCACCTTTCCCTCACCGGCCCGAACCGGGCCACCGACCGAAGGCCACCGACCGATGCCCACCAGACGCGTCGGCCCCGCCCCCGTCCCGGGCGGCCGCTGATGCTCCGCTACCTCGCCACGCGACTCGGCTACTACGCCGTCCTGCTGGTCGCCGCCGTGTTCCTGGCGTACGCGCTCTCCGCCGCCGCCCTGCAGCCGCGCACCTACTTCGAGGCCAAGGTGCCGCGGCCCGCCGCCGCCTCGGTCGAGCGGCAGCTCACCGACCTCAACCTGAACGACCACACCCCGGTCGTCGAACGCTTCGGCCACTGGGCCGGCGGCCTGCTGCTCCACGGCGACCTCGGCCGCACCATCCACGACACCCCGGTGCTGGACGACTTCCGCCGGCGGATCTGGGTGTCGTTGCGGCTGCTGCTGGTCGGCAGCCTGCTCGGGATGGTCCTCGGCGTCGCCGCCGGAGCGTGGAGCGCCGTCCGCCAGTACCGGATCTCCGACCGGCTGCTGACCGTCCTCTCCTTCCTCCTGCTCTCCACCCCGGTCTTCCTGGTGGCGCTCTTCCTCAAGAACGGCGCCATCGCCGCCAAGGAGGTCGCCGGCCACGAGGTCATCCCGTTCACCGGGTACGAGACCCCCGGCCTGACCGGCGGCCTCGGCGCCCACCTCGCCGACTGGGCGCTGCACCTGCTGCTGCCCACCCTCTCGCTGGCGCTCGGCGGCCTCGCCACCTACAGCCGCTACCAGCGCGGCACCATGCTCGACGTCCTCGGCTCCGACTACCTGCGCACCGCCGAGGCCAAGGGCCTCACCCGCAACCGCGCCCTGCTCAAGCACGGCCTGCGGACGGCGGTCATCCCGATGTCGACGATGTTCGCCTACAGCTTCCTCGGCATCTTCACCGGAGCCGCCTTCACCGAGACCATCTTCGGCTGGCACGGCATGGGCGAGTGGTTCATCCAGTCCATCAACGAACAGGACGTCAACTCGGTCGTCGCCGTCAACCTGTTCGCCGCCGTCGTGGTGCTCGCCTCCGGCTTCCTGGCCGACACCCTGCACGCCGCCCTCGACCCGCGTGTGCGGTCCTGACCGGAGGAGACCAGCTGTGACCGCCGCCGTCGCGGAGTCCCCCGCACCCGACCCCGCCCCCGGTCCCGTCCCGGGCGCCGCCCCCGCGCCCGACCCGGCCGCCGCCACGGGGACCGGCCGGGGCCGGCTCGTCCTCGCCCGGCTGCTCGCCGCCCGCTGGGCGGTGGCCGGGGCCGTGATCGTCCTGCTGCTGTTCGCCCTCGCCTTCGGCGGCCAGTACCTCACGCCCTGGGACTACGCCACCCCCGACTACGGCGCCCTGCGCCAACCCCCGTCCGGCCAGCACTGGTTCGGCACCAACGGGATCGGCCAGGACGTCTTCGCGCAGACCGTCCGCGGGCTGCAGAAGTCCCTCGTCATCGGCCTGCTGGTGGCGCTCTTCTCGACCGTGCTGGCCTCGCTGTTCGGTGCCTGCGCCGGCTACTTCGGCGGCTGGACCGACCGGCTGCTGATGTTCGCGGTGGACCTCATGCTGGTCTTCCCCGCGTTCCTGGTCATCACCATCGTCTCGCCCCGGCTGAAGGGCGCCGGCTGGCTCGCCTTCGTCCTGCTGCTCGCCCTGTTCAACTGGATGATCACCGCCCGGGTGGTCCGCTCGATGACCATCTCGCTGCGCGAGCGCGAGTTCGTCCGGGCCGCGCGGTTCATGGGCGTCCGGCCGCTGCGGATCATCACCCGGCACATCCTGCCGAACGTCGCCTCCTTCCTCATCATCGACGCCACCATCGCCGTCGGCGGCGCCGTGATGAGCGAGACCGCGCTCTCCTACTTCGGCTTCGGCGTGAAGGCCCCCGACGTCTCGCTCGGCACCCTGCTCGCCGCCGGCACCTTCGACGCCCCGACCTTCCCGTGGCTGTTCTACTTCGCCGCCGGGCTGCTGGTGCTCTTCGTCCTCGCCGTCAACCTGATCGGCGACGGGCTGCGCGACGCCCTCGACCCGACCGCCGAGGCGGCCCGCACCCCCCGCCGCACCCGTACTCCTCGCAGGAAGCGTGGCAGCAAGTGACCACCACCGTCGAAACCCCGCCGGCCACCGCCCCGCTGCTGGCCGTCCGCGGCCTGAGGGTCGACTTCGCCGGACCGCGGGGCACCGCCGTGCCCGCCGTCCGCGGCGTCGACCTCACCCTGCGACGCGGCGAGACCCTGGGCATCGTCGGCGAGTCCGGCTCCGGCAAGTCCGTCACCGCGCTCGCCGTGCTCGGCCTGCTGCCCGGGACGGCGAGCGTCCGAGGCTCGGTCGAACTCGACGGCCGGGAGCTGGTCGGCCTGCCCGGACGGGAACTCGCCGCCGTCCGCGGCCGCCGGGTCGCCATGGTCTTCCAGGACCCGCTCTCCGCCTTCACCCCCGTCCACCGGATCGGCGACCAGATCGTCGAGGCGATCCGGATCCACCAGCGGCTCGACAAGCCCGCCGCCCGCAAGCGGGCCGCCGAACTGCTCGACCTGGTCGGCATCCCCGCCCCCGACCGCGCCCTGGACAGCTTCCCGCACGAGTTCTCCGGCGGCATGCGCCAGCGCGCGATGATCGCCATGGCCATCGCCAACGACCCCGACGTCCTGCTCGCCGACGAGCCCACCACCGCGTTGGACGTCACCATCCAGGCCCAGGTCCTCGACGTGCTGCGCACCGCCCGGCGGGAGACCGGCGCCGCGCTCGTCCTGGTCAGCCACGACCTCGGCGTCATCGCCGGGATGGCCGACCGGGTCGCCGTGATGTACGCGGGCCGGGTGGTCGAGACGGCCGGCGTGGACGAGCTGTTCGCCGCGCCGCGGCACCCGTACACGCTCGGGCTGATCGGCGCGGTGCCCCGGCTGGACGCCCGGGGCGGGCCGCTGGTCCCGATCCCCGGCACGCCCGCGCCGATGGCCGAGCTGCCGGCCGGCTGCCCGTTCGCCGCCCGCTGCCCGCTGGTCGAGGAGCGGTGCCGGACGGCCGAACCGGAGTTGGGCGGAGCGGGCGGGGCACGCGGGGCACGCGGACTGGACGAGGCGGGCGGGGGTGGCGGGCTGGACGAGGCGGGCGGCCATCGGGCGGCATGCGTCCGGGCCGGGGAGCTGGCCGAGCGGCGGCCGACGCCGGCCGAGGTGTACCCGGTACCGGTGGTTACGGCACCGAGGCCGGGGCCGGGGTCGGCTCCGGCTCCGGGGTCGGGGTCGGGGTCGGGGGCGCGCTCGGGGTCGGGGTCGGGGTCGGCACCGGCTCCGGAATCGGCTCCGCAGGCCGTGGCCCGGCAGGAGCGCCCGCCGGTCCTCGCCGTCACCGGCCTCACCAAGACGTTCCCGCTGCTCAAGGGCACCGTCTTCAAGCGCCGGGTCGGCGAGGTCCACGCGGTGGACGGCGTCGAACTGGACATCCGGCAGGGCGAGACGCTCGGCCTGGTCGGCGAGTCCGGCTCCGGCAAGTCCACCACGCTGTTCGAACTGCTGCGGCTCGCCGCCCCCGAGTCCGGCCGGATCGAACTGCTCGGGCAGGACACCGCCACGCTCTCCCGGGCCGACGCCCACCGGCTCCGGGCCGAGTTGCAGATCGTCTTCCAGGACCCGATGGCCAGCCTCGACCCGCGGATGCCGGTCGGCGACATCGTCGCCGAACCGCTGCGCGCCCAGCGGGCGGCGAAGGAGGAGATCGCCGCCCGGGTGCCCGAGCTGCTGCGGCAGGTCGGCCTCGACCCGGCCCACGCCGTCCGCTACCCGCACCAGTTCTCCGGCGGGCAGCGGCAGCGGATCTCGATCGCCCGCGCGCTCGCCGTCCGCCCGAAGCTGCTCGTCCTCGACGAACCGGTCTCCGCCCTGGACGTCTCCATCCAGGCCGGCGTGCTCAACCTGCTCCAGTCGCTCAAGGCGGAGCTCGGCCTCTCCTACCTCTTCGTCTCGCACGACCTCTCGGTGATCCGGCACCTCGCCGACCGGGTCAGCGTCATGTACCTCGGCCGGACCGTCGAGGAGGGTGAGGTCGACGCCGTCTTCGACCACCCCCGGCACCCCTACACCCGCGCACTGCTCTCCGCCGTCCCGCTTCCGGACCCGGCCGCCGAACGGGCCCGCACCCGCATCCTGCTGCCCGGCGACCCGCCCTCGCCCACCACGCGCCGCACCGGCTGCCCGTTCCGGACCCGCTGCCCCGTCCACCCCAGGCTCGACGCCGGGGACCGCACCCGCTGCGAGACCGAGGCCCCGCCGCTCACCGGCCCGGCGGCCGACGTGGCGGTGGACCTGGCGGTGGACCACCGGGCGGCGTGCCACTTCCCGGAGTAGCGGGCCGGTTTCCGGAGCAGCGGCCGGACCGGCCGACCACGGAGCGTGTCCGCACGGTGGCGATTCGGCGAATCGGCCCGACCCCGTGTAATGTTCTGCAGGTCAGCAGGCGCCGCTAGCTCAGTTGGTTAGAGCAGCTGACTCTTAATCAGCGGGTCCGGGGTTCGAGTCCCTGGCGGCGCACATGGCAAGGTCTCAGGCCGTCCACTCCGGTGGGCGGCCTGAGGCGTTTCCGGGGCGGGCCGGAACGGGCACGAGTACGTTCCAGGGGGTACGGCTCAGGGGTGTACGACCCGGGGACGTGCCGCCCCGCAGGCCGTCGACTCGCTGGAGGTAGCCGCCCGTGACTCCGCCCGTCCACCGCTCGATCCCGGAGGAGCTGCTGCTGCTCTGCGCCGATCCGGTGCACGGCCGGCTGCGCATCCCGTCCGGCTCGTTCCACCGGGTGATCGCGGGCGGTGTCGTCGCCGAGCTGCTGGTCACCGGCGCGATCACCGTCGAGGACCGGCGGATCACCGGGTTCCGGCCGCTGGGCGGCCACGACGAGGTCGCGGCCGGTGTGCTCGCCCGGCTGGAGGCGGCGGGCAAGAGCCGGCGCCGGCTCGGCCTGGACGTCGTGATCCGCAGGGTCCCGCGCAAGCCCGGGTCGGCCCCCTTCCTCGACCGGCTGGCCGCCGACGGCCTGCTCACCGTCGAACAGCGGCGCTTCCTCGGGCTGTCCTACCGCCGCCACGTGGCCACGCGACCGGGTGTCGGGCAGGAGATCGCCGCCCGGGTGGCCGCCACGCTCGCGCGCGAGGGCCACGCGACGGCGGCCGGACCGTCGGCGGCCGGGGTGTCGGCGGCGGGTCCGGCGCTCGCCGAGCCGGCGGAGGCCGAGCGGGACCGGCAGCTGGCGGGGCTGATCGGCGCGGCCCGGCTGCAGCGCAGGCTCTACCCCGGGGCGGCGGGAGCCCCGACCCGGCGGGCCGTACGGCAGCTGGTCCGGGAGCTGCCGATCGCCCGGGCGGTGCAGCGGGTCGTCGCCTCGGACTCGGCGGTCGACGGGGGCTGACCCCGGCGGCGGGGCGGCGGGCTTCAGCAACGTCAACAGGCCTCCGGCGGGCCGCCTGCGGGGCCCGGCAGGCCTCGGCGGAGGTCGGCGGGTCTCAGTGGATGTCGGTGGGTCTCGCCGGGTGCCGGCGGGTCTCAGCGGGTGTCGGTGGGTCTCGCCGGGTGCCGGCGGGTCTCGGCGGGTATCGGTGGGTCTCGCCGGGTGCCGGCGAGTCTCAGCGGGTGTCGAGGATCGCGGAGGCCACCGCGTCCGGGCGGTCGAACATCACCAGGTGCCCGGCCGGGGCGGTGGTGCGGAAGTCGGCTTCCAGCAGCGCGGCCAGGCCCCGCTGACGGGCCAGCCAGTCCTCGGTCCGGCGGGTCCGGCACCCGTCGTCGGCGGCGAGCACGGTCACCGGCAGTTCGTCCGGCAGCGGCGCCGTCGCGCGCAGCTCCGCCAGGTCGGCGGCCTGGTCCAGGTAGGCAGCGTTCTCCCGGAGCAGGGCGCGCAGGGCCCGCCCGGTCCGGTAGCAGTGCCGGACCAGCGGCGCCGGGGCGAGGTCCTCGCGGCGGACCGTGGTCGCCCGCGCCACCAGCCGCCGGACGGCGGGCCCGAGGAGGTAGGGCACCGCGACCGCCGTGGCCGCGCCCGCGACCGTCCGGGCCGCCAGGTCGCGGAGCCCCGGCGCCGGCAGCGGGCGCGGGGCCGTTTCGGTGCTGCCGTCCAGCAGCACCAGCCCGGCCGTCCGGTCCGGGTGGAGCCGGGCGAAGGCCTCCACGTGGAACCCCGCCAGCGAGTGACCCGCCACGGTGCACGGCTCGTGCAGCCCGAGCGCGTCCAGCACGCCCCGGATCCGCTCCACCTCGCCCGCCAGCGTCGGGCCGGACCGGCCGGCGGGTTCCGGTGCGCTCAGCCCGTAGCCGGGCCGGTCGAAACGGACCACGGTGCGGAAGGGGGCGAGGAAGGGCACGACCAGGTCCCAGTCGAACCAGCTGCCGCCGAGCCCGCCGGTGAGCAGGCAGGCCGGGCCGCTGCCCTCGGTCCGGACGTGCAGGGGTGTGCCGCCGATGCGCACGAACCGGGCCGCCGGCCCCTGTCCGGCCGCCGCCGCGCCCCGCGCCGGGCCCGGCCCCGCTCCCTGGGGCGGCGTGATCATCGCGGTTCCGTCCGGAGCACCTGGGACCGCCGGCCCGCGCCGACCGGGTCGGGTCCGGTGCTCGGCACCACTTCCGGCGCCCAGGCCGGGTACGCCACCGCGCTGAGCGGCAGCGGGGCGGCGGCGAGGAGCCGAGCGCTCCGGCGGCCGGGGTGGGAGCTGGGCACGTTTCCACCCTAACCGCGGGAAAACTCCGCCCCAACCGGGCGGAAACGGGCACCCGGGCCGGGATCCGCACTCCCGGTCGACCCGGTTGGTACGAGGCACCCCTCCGGACCGTGTATTGTTTTCCAGGTCAGCAGGCGCCGCTAGCTCAGTTGGTTAGAGCAGCTGACTCTTAATCAGCGGGTCCGGGGTTCGAGTCCCTGGCGGCGCACAGACATTGGGGAGCCTCTCGCACCAGCGAGGGGCTCTCCGATTTTTTTGCCCATCGACGTCCGTTTTGCGTGTGATGTCGGTCTCGCTTGCCGTCGGGATGGAGCCAACCGACCCATTCGGCGCGTTCTGGGTTGTAAACCGGAAACGGGACAAAGGTCCCCGACCTCCGATGTCCCCCGCTGTGCGGGCCGGCACGGTCCGCCCGCAGGAAAGGCCGCCGCTTTGTTCCGAAACGCCCAGAGCGGCCGCCGCGTGCCGTCCGTCCGGCTCCGCCCGGTGCAGCGCCTGAAGCGCCCCCCGGCGCACCCGGTCGACGGTGGCGCCGGCGGCGGCGGCGCGAGCGGTGGCAAGAAGGCCCGCCGCCCGAAGCGCACCGGCTGGCGCCGGCTGATCCCGACCTGGCGGATGACCCTGCTCGGCCTCGTCACCGCCGTGCTGCTCGGCGTCGGTCTCTTCGCGCTCGGCATCGCCCTGGTGAAGGTGCCGGACGCGCACGCCGCCGCGACCGCGCAGAGCAACACCTGGCTCTACCAGGACGGCTCGGTGATCGCCCGGACCGGCCAGACCAACCGGCAGAACGTCCCGCTGGACAAGGTCTCCCCCGCCGCCCAGCACGCCGCGCTCGCCGCGGAGGACCGCAACTTCTACCACGAGGGCGCCGTCAACGTGCAGGGGCTGGTCCGCGCCGCCATCAACACCGCCAAGGGCGAGGGCACCCAGGGCGGCTCCACGATCACCCAGCAGTACGTGAAGAACACGTACCTGAGCCAGAAGCAGTCGGTCACCCGCAAGGTGAAGGAACTCTTCATCGCGATCAAGGTGGACGCCACCGAGACCAAGGACGACGTCCTCTCCGGCTACCTCAACACCTCCTACTACGGACGCGGCGCCTACGGCATCCAGGCCGCGGCCCAGCAGTACTTCGGGGTGGACGCCTCCGCGCTCGACCCCGCACAGGGCGCCTACCTGGCCACCCTGCTGAACGCGCCGAGCGCCTACGACGTCGCCACCGCCACCCCCGCCGGCAAGCAGAACGCGGTGAACCGCTGGAACTACGTGCTCGACGGCATGGTGAAGGAGGGCTGGCTCTCCGCCGAGGAGCGCGCCGCCACCACCTTCCCCGAGGTCAGGGACCCGCAGGCGCAGCTCGGCCTCTCCGGCCAGGCCGGCTACCTGGTGAACGCGGCGACCGAGTACCTCACCGCCAACCAGGTCATCTCCGAGTCCGAGCTGGCCAAGGGCGGCTACACGATCAAGCTGACCGTCGACCCGGCGCGCCAGCAGGCCCTCCAGGACGCGGTCCAGGCGCAGCTGCACGACACCCTCGACCCGGAGAAGCGGAAGAAGGACGCGGCCGCCCAGGCCGGCGCCGCCTCCGTCGACCCGAGGACCGGTGCCGTGGTCGCCCTGTACGGCGGGGTCGACTACACCAAGCACTACATCGACAACGCGACCCGGCGGGACTACCAGGCGGGCTCCACGTTCAAGGCGATCGCCCTGGCGGCCGCGCTGGAGAACGACGCCAGGACCCAGTCCGGCCAGACCGTCACCCCGCGCACCGTCTACGACGGCACCAGCGGCCGCAAGGTCCGCGGCGGGAAGGGCACCCCCTACGCGCCGCCGAACGAGGGCGACAAGAGCTACGGCCCGATCACCCTCCAGCAGGCCACCGACTGGTCGGTGAACTCGGCGTTCGCCCAGCTCGCCCAGGACACCGGCCTGCAGAAGGTCCGGGACACCGGCATCGCGCTCGGCCTGCCCGGCAACACCCCCGGCCTCGACGCGGTGCCGTCGATCCCGCTCGGCACCGCCACCCCGAGCGTGCTCGACATGGCCGGCGTGTACGCCACGCTCGACAACGGCGGCAAGCAGATCACCCCGTGGCTGGTGCAGTCGGTGGACCGCGAGGGCGAGGCGCTCCAGCTGCCGGCCCACAAGACCACCCAGGCGATCGGCGAGGAGACCGCCCGCGAGGTCACCGCCATGCTGCAGGGCGTGGTGAGCGACCCGGGCGGTACCGGTTGGCGCGCGAAGGCCCTGGGCCGCCCGGTGGCCGGCAAGACCGGCACGACGGACGACCAGAAGTCGGTCTGGTTCGTCGGGTACACCCCCGAGCTGGTGACCTCGGTCGCCCTGTTCGGCCAGGACCCGGCCAGCGGCGCCCAGGTCAGCCTGAGCGGCACGGGCGGGATCGACGGCGCGGCGGGCGGCCAGTACCCCGCGCAGATCTGGACCAGCTACATGAAGGCCGCGCTGAAGGGCCGGCCGGTCAGCGACTTCCCCTCGCCCTCGGGCAAGGACGACTCCTGGTCGGACGGCGGCACGTCCGACGGGTCGGACGTCTCGTCGACCCCGTCCGGGGCGGCCTCCGCCCCGGCGACGCCGGGGGCCGGCTCGGGCTCCTCGCCGGGCAGCTCGGGCGGCTCGCCGGGCGCGTCCGGTTCCACCTGGCCGGGGTCGTCCGGTGGGGCGGTCGGGCCGCGGCGCGGTGACGGCGGGACCACCAGCGCGCCCACCCAGCAGCCGACGTCCCAGCCGACCACCCAGCCGACCGGCCGGCCCACCCGGACGCCGGCGCCCACCACCGCGCCCACCACGGGGCCGACCACGTCCCCGACCCCCGCGCCGCAGCCGTCGGGCGGGGCGGGGCCGGGGTCCGGCTCGGTGTCGGGGGCCGGCTAGGGGGCGGGGTCCGGCTCGGTGTCGGGGGCCGGCTAGGGCGCGTATTCGGTCGTGATCAATCTGTGCGATTCACCCTCGCGGCGGGTTCTGATCCGGTAGACCGTGGTGCGTGACGCGAGCGCAACTG
>NZ_JBHXTG010000089.1:0-34312 GCF_042677465.1 Kitasatospora sp. NPDC127111 | reverse complement strand
TGGTACTGCAGGGGGGACCCTGTGGGAGAGTAGGACGCCGCCGAACAATCATTCACAGAGAACCCCCACCCGGATCCCGGGTGGGGGTTCTCTGCGTTTCCCGGGCCCTTTCCCAGGGGAATCGCCGGGGTGGTGCTAGGTCCACCCCGGAACTGGGGTGTGACGGCCAGTGTCTCTGCAGAGGGGTTCAGGAACACTGAATCAGGACGACCGGGACCGGCCTCAGGAGCATCCGTGACAGTAGCGAGTCGAATGAGCGGCGCGGCCGTGCGCGCCCAGGCCGAGACGGCCCTGACGGCGGGCGGGCGCGGGCTGGCCCGGTTGGCGCTGCTCCTGATGAGTGCCGTCCCGGTGGTGGCGTTGCCGCTGCTGGCAGCGGTCTTCGCGGGTGCCGGCGCCGCCTGGATGCTGGATGAGTACTACCTGGCCCCGCTGGTGGCCCTGGTGTCGGCGGCCGTCGCGGGCGCGGCGGTGGCCGGCCTCTTCGTCCGCCGGGTCGCCGACCGGGCGCGGGCGCAGGTCGCCCGGTGGTACGGCGTCCGGCTGCCGGTGGTGTACGCCCCGCGGCCGGCCCTGGAGTTGGACCAGCGCGGCCACTGGTGGACGGGGTACTCGTACCACCGGTCGCGCTCGGTCGCGCGGCTCGCGCAGCTGCTGCACTGGGCGGCGCGGGACAGGGCGACTCGCTCGGAGATCGCCTGGCTGGTGGTCAACCCGCTGGCGGTGGTGATCCTGACGGCGCCGGTGGCCGGTCTGCTGCTGGGCGGGGCCGGCTATGCGATGACCTCCATCGCGGAGCCGCGGCCGTACGGCCAGGTCGACGCGGGAAGCGTGTCTCAGCTGTTCTCCGCCCTGCTGGGGCTGGGGTCGGTCGGCCTCGGGGTGCTGCTGGCGCCGCTCGCGGTCCGCGCGTACGCGGAGCTGGCCCGCCGGGTGCTGGACCAGGACGGCCGGGCCTCGCACGCGCAGCTGACCAAGCGGGTGGCGGAGCTGACCGAGACCCGGGCCGACGCGGTCGGCAGCCAGGCGGCCGAACTGCGGCGGATCGAACGGGACCTGCACGACGGCGCGCAGGCGCGGCTGGTCGCGATCGGGATGACCCTGGGCACGATCGAGCACCTGATGGACACCGACCCGGTGGCCGCGCGCGAGCTCCTCTCCGAGGCGCGGCAGTCCTCCGCGCGGGCGCTCCAGGAGCTGCGCGACCTGGTCCACGGCATTCACCCGCCGGTGCTCGCCGAGCGCGGACTGGGCGACGCCGTCCGGTTGTTGGCGCTGGACAGCGTGCTGCCGACCGAGGTGTGCGTGAGCCTGCCGGACCGTCCGCCGGCACCGGTGGAGGCGGCCGCGTACTTCAGCATCTGCGAGCTGCTGGCCAACGCGGCCAAGCACTCGGGCGCGGAGCAGGTCTGGGTGGACATCCTGTACCGGGCCGGCATGCTGCGGATCACGGTGACGGACGACGGCGTGGGCGTGGCCGACCCCACCCGGGGTACCGGCCTGCGCGGGATCGAGAAGCGATTGGGTACCTTCGACGGTGTCCTCGCCATCGACAGTACGTCGGGCGGTCCGACCACCATCACCTTGGAGCTGCCGTGCGAGTTGTCCTCGCCGAGGACCTCTACCTCCTTCGAGAAGGCCTGATCCGGCTGCTGGAAGCGCACGGCTTCACCATCGCGGCGGCGGTCGAGACCGGCCCGGAGCTGTTGGACGCGCTGCTGACGCACCGTCCGGACGTCGCCGTGGTGGACGTCCGGCTGCCGCCGACGTTCACCGACGAGGGGCTGCAGGCGGCGCTCCGGGCGCGCCGGGAGATTCCGGGCCTGCCGGTCCTGGTGCTGTCGCAGCACGTGCAGCAGCTGTACGCGCGGGAGCTGCTGGCGGACGGCACCGGCGGGATCGGGTACCTGCTGAAGGACCGGGTGTTCAACGCCCAGCAGTTCATCGACGCGGTCCGCCGGGTGGCGGCCGGCGGGACGGCGATGGACCCCGACGTCATCGCCAAGCTGATGCAGATCACCTCGCGGTCCCCGGGCCCGCTGCAGCGGTTGTCGCCGCGCGAGCGGGAGGTGCTGGAGCTGATGGCGGAGGGCTGCTCGAACTCGGCGATCGCGGCCCGGCTGGTGGTGAGCGACGGGGCGGTCGCCAAGCACATCGCCAATATCTTCACCAAGCTCGAACTTTCCCCGGCCGACGATGCCAACCGCCGGGTGCTGGCGGTGCTGGCCTACCTCAACGCCTCGGTGGAGCGGGTCCGTTGACGTTCCGGTCGACCGGAACCCGGCCTTCCGCGGGTGGCGGCCGGGCGTCGGTTCCACCCTGGGCTGCGGAAATGCCGAAACAGGCGTACGAGTAAACTCCGGTGGGCCGAGCCCGGGGGTCGCGCGGCCGTCCGGCGCCCCGACAAGCGGGGACCGGCAGCCGCGGCAGCGTACGGCCGCAGCCGACATCCAGGGGTTGATAGACGTTATGGCACGCCCAACGCTCACCAAGGCCCATCGCGGCCTGCTCGGGCTGGTCGCCGCCGGGGCCTGCCTGATCTCGGGTATCGGCTTCGCCGGGTCGTACAACGCGGTGCGCGAGCTGGCCACGGAGAAGGGATTCGGCGCCTTCGCCTACGCCTTCCCGATAGGCGTGGACGCGGGCATCGTCGTCCTGCTCGCGCTGGACCTCGTCCTGACCTGGCTGCGGATACCCTTCCCGCTGCTGCGGCAGACCGCGTGGCTGCTGACCGTCGCCACCATCGCCTTCAACGCGGCCGCCTCCTGGGGCGACCCGCTCGGGATGGGCATGCACGCGGTCATCCCCGTGCTCTTCGTGGTCGTCGTCGAGGCCTCCCGGCACGCCGTCGGGCGGATCGCCGCGATCACCGCCGACCGGCACATGGAGTCCGTCCGGCTGATGCGCTGGATGCTGTCCCCGGTGCCGACCTTCCGGCTCTGGCGGCGGATGAAGCTCTGGGAGCTGCGCTCCTACGACGAGGTGGTCCGGCTGGAGCAGAACCGCCTGGTCTACCGGGCGCAGCTGCGCTTCCGGTACGGGCGCGGCTGGCGTCGCTCGGCGCCGATCCAGGCGCTGCTGCCGCTCAAGCTGGCGAAGTACGGGGTGCCGCTCGACCCGGCGCTGCTGGACCGGCTGGACGACGAGGCGCGGCAGTCGCAGGAGGCTCGCGAGGCCAGGGAGCTGGGCGAGCACCGCACCGTCGCGGCCGGTGCCATCGCGGCGGGTGCGCCGGCCGGCACCGTCGTGGCCGTCGAGGCCCGCCCGCAGCAGCAGCTCCAGCAGGCCCAGGCCCAGGCGCAGGCTCCGGGCCAGACCCGGCCCCAGACCCAGGCCCCGCCCCAGACCCAGACCCAGGCCCCGAGCCAGGCCCGGCCGCAGCCGCAGCCCGAGGCGGGGATGCCCGCCATGGCGCCGATGCCGGCGGAGGTTGCCGCGCCGATGCTCGCCAAGCTGGCCGCGGTGCGGCTGCGGGCGGCGCAGGAGCCGGCGGGCGCGGCGGAGCAGGCCCCGGTGCAGCCCCGGGAGGAGCTGAACGTCTGGACCGAGCGTCCGGTCCGCACCACCGGGCCCCAGGGCGACGGCTCACCCGGTGGCCGGGTGCCGGGCCAGGCCTCGCCGTGGTTCAAGCCGCCGCGGCCGACCGCTCCCCAGCCCGGCGCGCCGGCCCCCGCTCCGCAGGCCGCTCCGCAGTCGGCGGGCCCCGCCCAGCCGGTCGCCGAGGCCGCCGGTCAGTCCGTGGCCGGGCCCGCCGCCCAGCCGGTGCCGCCGGTCCGGCCGGAGGACGAGGGCTTCACCGTGGAGATGCCCGCTCCCGATGCCGGGGCCCCGCGCGCGTCGGCCCCGCAGGTCGTCGGCCCGCAGGCCACGGCCCCGCAGGACGAGTCCGGCCCCGCCCAGGACGAGCCGGCGCCGCGCCCGGCGCCGTCCCGCCTCGACCCTGAGCTCGCCTACGAGGCGCTGGTCAGCTACATCGACACCTTCGACCACCAGCCCGACCCGCAGCGCCTCGCCGACTGGCTGACCAGGGAGTACGGCGTGACCGGCAACCGCCCGGACGGCTCGGTGCACCCGAAGGACGTCGCCGAGCTCTTCCCCGAGCTGCGCGACCGGTACGCCGCCGCCGGGCGGGACTGACCGGCGCCCCAGCCGCCCGTCCACCGCTCGGTCCGCCATTGACGCCCGACCACGGCGGGGCTACCTTCGCCTCAACAAACTGTTGAAGCGCTGGTCCGCCACGGGCCGGCGAGGTGCGGAGGAGTGCGGATGTCGCAGGTCGAGCTGGACGGTACCGGGCCGGCGGGCGGAGCGTCGTTCTCCGCCGAGGCCCGCGCCGCCGTGGACGCGCTGCTCGCCCCGGTCGACGCCGACCTGGCCCGCCGCTACCCGGGCGAGTCCGGCACCCGGCAGCCCGTGCACACGGTCTACGTCCCGGCCGACGCGTTCGGGGCCGACACCGTCCGCGCGTGGGGCCGCCAGGCGCTGGAGGCCTTCGACGCCCACGCCGGCACCCCGGCCGAGCTGGCCCGGGCGCTCGGCGTGGCCGACGACGCGCTGCTCGCCGACGTGCACGCCCGGGTCCGCGCCAAGCTGGAGCGGGAGCCGATCGAGGACCTGCGGATCGACTTCGAGGACGGCTACGGCCCGCGGCCGGACGCCGAGGAGGACGCGGCCGCCGTCCGGGCCGCCGAGCTGGTCACCGCCGCGGTGGCGGACGGCAGCGCCCCGCCGTACATCGGCATCCGGATCAAGTGCATGGAGGCGGCGGTCCGGGACCGCGGCATCCGGACCCTGGAGCTGTTCCTCTCCGCGCTGCTCGCCGGCGGCGGTCTGCCGGAGGGACTGGTGCTCACGCTGCCCAAGGTGACGTACGCCCAGCAGGTCACCGCGCTGGTCCGGCTGCTGGAGGACTTCGAGCGCTCGGCCGGGCTGCCGGCCGGCCGGATCGGCTTCGAGATCCAGATCGAGACCACCCAGGCGATCCTCGGCCCGGACGGCCGGGCCACCGTGTCCCGGATGATCGAGGCCGCCGAGGGCCGGGCCACCGGCCTGCACTACGGGACCTTCGACTACAGCGCCTCGTGCGGGGTCAGCGCCGCCTACCAGAGCATGGACCACCCGGTCGCCGACCACGCCAAGGCGGTGATGCAGGTGGCCGCCGCCGGCACCGGCGTCCGGCTCTCCGACGGCTCGACCAACGTCATCCCGACCGGCTCCACCGAGCAGGTGCACGCCGCCTGGAAGCTCCACCACGACCTGGTCCGCCGCTCGCTGGCCCGCGCCTACTACCAGGGCTGGGACATGCACCCGGCGCACCTGCCGACCCGCTACGTCGCCGTCTACACCTTCTACCGCGAGGGCCTGGCGGCCGCCGCCGCCCGGCTGGCCGCGTACGTCGCCAAGGCGGGCGGCGACGTGATGGACGAGCCGGCGACCGCCCGGGCGCTCAGCGGCTACGTCCTGCGCGGGCTGGACTGCGGCGCGGTCGACCTCGCCGAGGTCACCGCGCTGACCGGTCTGGACCGTGCGCGGCTGGACGCGCTGGCCGGGCGCTGACGCCGTCCGGCGGCGGGGCCGCCGGCCCTCGACCGACCGGACCGCCGGGCAACTAGGCTGGCGGTGTGCCGTCCCCGCGGAGCCGCGGGCCGGCCGCCGCCAGCCTTCGCCGTCTTCCGGGAGAACCGCCGCGCCATGTCCGCCACGCCGGAGCCGACCGCCAGGCAGTACCTCACCATCCGGCGCGCCGGCAGCCACGAGACCGAGATCAAGAAGTCCCGCTTCATCTGCCACCTCGCCCGGGTCGCCGACGAGGACGAGGCGCAGGCGTTCATCGCCGGCATCCGCAAGCGGTACTGGGACGCCCGGCACAACTGCACCGCCTTCGTGGTCGGCGACGAGCAGCGGCGCGAGCGGTCCAGCGACGACGGGGAGCCCGGCGGCACGGCCGGCGTGCCGATGCTGGAGGTGCTGCGCCGCCGCGGGCTGACCGACACGGTGGCCGTGGTGACCAGGTACTTCGGCGGGATCAAGCTCGGCGCGGGCGGGCTGGTGCGGGCGTACGGGAACGCGGTGTCGGAGGCGGTCGACGAGATCGGGCTGCTGGAGCGGCGGCCGGTGGCGCTGCTCGCGGTCACGGCGGACCACACCCGGGCCGGGCGGGTCGAGAACGACCTGCGGGCGGCGGGGTACGCGGTGAGCGACCTGGCGTACGAGGCCACCGGGGTGCGGATCGAGGTCGGGGTGCCGGAGCCGGACGTGGCGGCGTTCCACACCTGGCTGGCCGAGGCGACCGGCGGTACCGCGGTCGCGGTGGCGGCGGGGCGGACGTACGTCGAGGTGCCGGTCTGAGGCGGCGCCGCCGTCGGGGCCGAGCACCGGCGGCCCCCGGCGCGCGCCGACGCCGCCGGCGGCCGAGCACGGCCGGAGCAGAAGACGGCCCGCGGCGGTAGACGGCTTGAGCAGATTCACTCGAACGTATTGACGTGACCCGGAGTTGGAACTTCCGCTCCGGGTGGTGGCGTTTCCTGGGCAAGGATCCGGCCGATCCGGACGAAAACCCCCATCGATGGAGGACGAGAGACCCCACCACCGCACCACGGAGGTATGCGCATGACCTCGGACCGCTCCCCGTCGCCCGCCCGAGCCGATCTCCCCGGCCCGAGAGGCCCCGCGACGCCCTACCGGATGACCGTCACCACCGCGCTCCCGCACGCCGACGCCCTCGCCCTGGCCGACCAACGCCTCGGCGCCTGGCTGAAACAGGAGGGCTGCGAGGAGCCCCCGCCGGCGGCCCGCGAGCCCGCCCCGCGCGATCCCGGCGCGGCCCCTCCCGCCGAGCGCCTGCGCCTGGGCGGCCGCGTCCTGCTCGACCGCGACGGCGGCCCGCTCCGCGGCGGGCCCGGTGCCGGCCGCTACGACCGCCGCCGGCTGCGTACCCCGGCCCCGCACGGCACCCACCAGCTCACGCTGACCATAGCGACCGGAGCGGCGGGGCCCACCTGGGTCTGGCTGGAGGCCGAGACGCACACCACCGGCAGCGGCGTCCGGACGCCCTGCCGGGTACCGGTGCCCGAGCTCGCCCGGGCGCTGCTGCCGCTGCTCGACGCCGCCGACGGCCCGGCCGCCGTCCAGCTCGCGCCGCGGGTGCTGACCGCCGCCGACGTCGACGGCCTCATCGACGAGCTCTGCGACCCGGCGCGCCGGCTGCCCACCGTGGTGGCGAGCGTCCCGGCCGACCGCGGCCTCGACGCGTGGGTCACCGAGGTCGTCCGCCCGCTGTGCGGGCAACTGCCCGGCCTCGCCACCGCCTACGTCCTGGACCCGGGCGCCCGGACGGAGTTCAACGTCGCGCTGGAGTTCCACGCGGTGTACGGCGGGGCGGTGCGCACCTACCTGCCCGAGGTCGACCCGGCCTCCCGGCACGACGGCGCCCGGCACCCGGTGCTGGCCCGCCGCCGGATCGAGGAGGACCTGCGCCGTGCCGCCGGGCTGTTGGCCCGGGAGCCGCGCCGGCTCGCCGCCGAGCAGCCGCTGCCGACGCCGCTGGCCGCCGTCCCGGTCCTGCGGGTGCCCCCGCAGGGGCAGCGCACCGGCACCGGTCCGGACGCCGGGGCGGCCCGGGCCGAGCTGGCGGCACTCGCCCACGAGGAGCAGCAGGACCGGGCCGAGCAGCAGGCCAGGGCCGACGAGTTGGAGCGGGTCCGGCACACCCTGCGCCGGGAGCGCCGGCGCGGCGCCGCCCAGGTGCGCGCCCTGGCGGGCCGGTTCTGCGCCGTCCCGGGAGGCACCGCCGCGCCCGCCCGGCCCGGCCGCCGTCCGGCCACGGCCACGCCCCCCGGCACCCCGTCGGCCGCCGGAGCTCCCGGGGCCTCCGGTGCTCCCGGCAGCTTCACCGAACTGATGGCCAGGCTGGGCGAGTTCCCGCTGATCAGCTTCACCGGGGACCAGAAGAGCGCGCTCGCGCTGGACGAGCTGCAGTGCTCCCACGCCGGCTGGGCCCGGCTCACCTGGGACGGGCTGACCGCCCTTCAGGAGTACGCCGAGGCCGCCGTCCGCGGCGAGGCGGGCGGCGACTTCAAGCAGTGGTGCGAGCGGACCCCGGCCGGCTGCCACCGCTTCCCGCCCCGCAAGGCGGTGCGCGGGGAGTCCCGGACGGTCTTCAGCCACACCAAGTGGAAACGGGAGCGGATGCTGCCGGTGCCGGAGTGCGTCGACGCCTCCCGGCGTGCGTTCATGGGTGCGCACCTGCGGATCGGCGGCGGCCGGACGGCACCCCGGCTGCACTACCTCGACGACTGTTCCGGCAGTGGCCGGATCTATGTCGGCTACATCGGCCTGCACCTGACCAACACCCGGACCAACTGAGAGGCTTGGCTGACCGGTGCGCCCGTTCGGTGGACAATGGCCGGCAGGGGTGGGCCGCGGGGTCGCCGGCCGACCCGGGCAGGTGCCGGACGAGCATGGGGGAACGACCACCGATGCAGTACTCAGCAGACGGCCGCTCCGACGGCACGGTCACGGCCCCCCAACCCGGCTTCCTGGCCTCGGTCTTCCGTGACCTCGGCGTGGACGAGCCCGGCGAGCACGGCGAGCCATTCGGGCCGGCCGGCTGGGACGGCCCGGGCGGCCCCCCTGGCCCGTCGGGCCACGGAAGCGCGTCGGACGGTGCTCCGGCGGGCGGCCCGGCCGGCCCCGGCGGGCACGAGTCCGTCGCCGCGCACGGCCGGGCCGCCGCGCTGACCCACCACCGCACGCTCACCGTCCAGGCCGAGCACGAGCGGCTGGCCGACCTGCTGCGGCGGGCCGCGCTGCCCGTCTCGGCCATGGACTTCGAGAGCCAGCTGCGCCAGTACGAGCCGCGGCCCTACCCGGCCGACGGCCCGACGGCCGGTCCCGGCGAGGACCCGGAGCCGCGCTGGGAGGACTACGCGCCGGCCGAGCCGCCCGTCGCCGATCCGGACGGGAGCCCGTCCCGGCGGCTGCTGGACTCCGGCTACCAGCGCGAGCTGGCCCAGGCCCGGCTCACCCACCAGCGTGCGCTGCGGGAGTGGCGCACCCGGCGGGCCGAGGCCGGCAGCCCGGACGCGGACGAGTCCCGGCGCGCCCACGAGCAGGCCGAGCGGGCCCGGGCCCGGGCGGTGCGGGAGTACAACGAGAGCCTGGAGGAGTGCCGCCGGGCGTACCGGCTGGCCGAGCCGGCCGCGGTGGAGTCGCTGCTCGAACGGGCCCTGGCCGCCGCCGAGACGGCGACCCAGGACCTGCCCGCGCCCTGCCGGGCGGTCTACCGCCCGCTCACCCGCACCGCCGTCCTCGACCTCGACCTGCCCCCGCTCGACCTGGTGCCCTCGCTGACCGGCTACCGGCTCGGGCCCGACGGCGAGATCCTCCCGGTGCCGCGCCCGTCGGCCGACCGGGCCACCGACTACCTCCGGCTGGTCGCCCGCCTGGCGCTGCGCGCCCTGCAGGCCGCCGACGCCGTCGACACCGACGAGATACTGGCGGGCGTCGTGCTCAACGGCTGGCTGCGCGAACCCGCCGGGGCGGAGCCGCTCTGCCTGGTGAGCGTGGACGCCGACCGCGACGCCCTGGCCCGCACCCGGCTGCTGCCGCCGGCCACCCCGTACGAGGAGCATGACGGCGAGGGCGTCTACGCCGACGCCGAACAGGACGAGGCGCTGGTGCGGCTGCGCCAGCTCGGCGCCGCCGTCACCCCCGACCCGTACGCGCTGGCCGGCGTCGGACCGGCCGCCGTCGCGGGGGCCGCCGTGCCGTCCGCCCAGGACCTCTCGGCGAACGAGTTCGCCCAGCTGGTCCGTGAGCTGCTCACCCGGGGCGGGCTGGCGCAGTGGAGCGTCCGGCTGCGCGGCCCGGCCGGGCTGGTCGCCACGGGTGAGGGGCCGGCCGGCAGCGCGTTGCCGGGGCGCTGGGTGGTGTGGGCCTCCCGCGGCGCGCAGCCGGTGGGGGAGGAGGAGATCAGGACGCTGGCGGAGGCGGTCCGCGAGGAGTCCGCCGAGCGCGGCCTGCGGCTGACCACCGGCCGGTTCACCGAGGAGGCGCTCGACCTCACCGGTGAGGACGGGCACCAGCACATCCACCTGGTCGACGGCGACGGCGTCCGGTCGCTGGCCCGGACCCACCTCGGACTCCCGCTCGCCACCGGCCACTGAGCGACCCGGACCGGTCGCAGCGGTTGCGGGGGCCGGGCGGCTGGAACGCTCGGCCGGTGGGAGCGGCGGGTGAGTCAGATCGGGGGTCGGGTCGGAGGTCGGGCCGGCGGGGCAGGTCGGTGGGTCAGGTCGGCGGGCCGGCCGGGCCCTTGAGCGCGGCCGACGGACGCGGGCTCACCCTGACGGCCCGCCCGGCGGGCAGCGGCCCGGACGCCGCGTGAGGCTGGGGGCACGGGTGCCGGGGCGACCGGGCCCGGGCCGGGTGGCGGCGCCCGACGGGGTGGCCGTGGGCGCAGCCGTCCGGTGTCGGCCGGCGGCCCGGAACGGGCGGAACACGGGGGAGGCGGAGTGGGCAGGGTGCCCGGTACGGGGGGCGCGCGGTGACGGCGATCCTGGTCGCCGCCGGCGCGTTCCTGATGACGCTGATCGGCGGTTACGTCGCCCAGCGCACCGGCGACCGTCGCCATCTGGTGCTCGGTTTCGCGGCCGGTCTGATGCTCGGGGTGGTCGCCTTCGACCTGCTGCCGGAGGCGCTGCGCCAGGCCCCCGACGAGGTCCACGGGGTGCCGCAGGCGCTGCTGATGTTCGCGGCCGGCTTCCTGGCCATCCACATCGTCGAACGGGCGGTGGCCATCCACCGCGGTCACGAGGGGGAGTACGCCGAGCACACCCACGGCCACCGGCACGCCCACGGGCACGCGCACGACCACCTGGTCGGCAACGGGGCCCCGGGCATCGGGCTGACCGCGGCGCTGGCCCTGGTCGGCCACAGCGTGATGGACGGCTTCGCGATCGGTGCGGCCTTCCAGGCCGGGACCACGGTCGGGACGGTGGTCGCCATCGCCGTGGTCGCGCACGACTTCGCGGACGGCTTCAACACGTACACGATCACCCGGCTCTACGGGAACGACCGGCGGCGGGCGCTGACCCTGCTGGCGGCGGACGCGCTCGCGCCGGTGACCGGCGCCGCGATCACCCTGCTGTTCACCATCCCGGAGCAGCTGCTCGGCCTCTACCTCGGGTTCTTCGCCGGCTTCCTGCTCTACCTGGCGACCTCCGACATCCTCCCCGAGGCGCACAGCCCGCACCCCTCGCGGACCACGCTGCTCTGCACCCTGGCCGGGGTGGGTTTCATGTGGCTGGTGATCGGTTTCGCCGGCTGACGCTCCGTTCGGCTCCACCAGCCGGGCCGCCCCACCCGCCCACCGCGCGAGCGCCACCCACCGCCCGGGCGCGACCCACCGAGAGCCCCGACCGACGGCGGGCCCCGACCCACGGCGGGGGGGATTCACCCGCCGAGCGCTGCCCACCGCGCGCGCATCGCCGCCAGGGCCGCGGTGATCGCCGGACGCCGGGACGCCTGGGTGCGCCAGAGCGCGAACACCCGGCGGGCGGGCTCCGGCACGACCGGCCTGGCCACCACCCCCGGCGGCAGGGCGGACCGGCCGAGCCGCGGCACCAGGCCGGCGCCCAGCCCGGCCGCGATCAGCGCGATCTGGGTCTCGAACTCGCCGACCCGGTAGCAGACCTCGGGCTCCTCGCCGACCTCGCGCAGCGTCCGCACCAGCCAGTCGTGGCAGATGTTGCCCGGCGGCACGCTGGTCCAGCGCAGCCCGCGCAGCCGCCCCACCGGCACCACGGCGAGCTCGGCCAGCGGGTGCGCCGCGGGCAGCAGCAGGTCCACCGGGTCCGGGCCGAGGTCCAGCCGGGAGAGGCCCTCCTGCACCGGCAGCGGCACGGTCGGCCAGTCCTGGACCAGCGCCAGGTCCACCTCGCCCCGGGCGACCAGTTCGGCCGCCGGGTACGGGTCGCTCTCCAGCAGCCGGACGTCCAGCTCGGGGCAGCGCTCCCGCAGGTCGCCGAGCACCCCCGGCATCAGCCCGCGCGCGCCGGTGGCGAAGGCGGCGACCAGCAGCCGACCGACCGCCTGGCCGCGCTGCTCCTCCAGCCGCACCTCGGCCTGCTCGACCAGCCCCAGCACCGCCTGCGCGGTGGCGGCCAGTTCGCGCGCGGCGTCCGTCAGCACCACGCCGCGGCCCTGCCGTTCCAGCAGGACCGTCCGGGTCTCGCGCTCCAGCTTGGCGATCTGCTGCGAGACCGCCGACGGGGTGAACCCGAGGGAGGCCGCGGCCCCGCCGACCGAACCGTGCACGGCCACCGCGTGCAGCGCCCGCAGGCGTCCCAGATCCATCATGCAGCAATGCTAAAGCGTGGGCTTCAGCATTCATCGCTGGTGCTACACGGTCGTCCGCGGCCATCCTCGATCCATGACCGCAACCCCCGCCGCGACCGGCGGCAGCATGAGACCGCGTCACATCGCCCTGGCCGTCCTGGTCGCCGCCGTCTGGGGCCTCAACTTCGTGCTCATCCACGTCGGCCTGCAGAACTTCCCGCCGCTGCTCTTCTGCGCGCTGCGCTTCGCGGTGGTGGCGGTCCCGGCGGTGTTCTTCGTCGGCCCGCCCCGGGTGGCCTGGCGGTGGGTGCTGGCGGTCGGGTTCGTGCTCGGGGTGGTCAAGTTCGGGCTGCTCTTCCTCGGCATGCACGCGGGGATGCCGGCCGGGCTCTCCTCGCTGGTGCTGCAGAGCCAGGCGGTCTTCACCGCGCTGTTCGCCGGCGTCCTGCTGCGCGAGCGGCCCGGCCGCCAGCGGCTGGCCGGCCTGACGATCGCCTTCGCCGGCATCGGCCTCAGCGCCGTCGACCACGGCCTGGGCGGCCCCGTCGGCGCCTTCGCCCTGGTCGTCCTCGCGGCCCTGGCCTGGGGCCTGTCCAACGTGCTGACCCGCAAGGCGGCCCCGCCGGACGCGCTGCGCTGGATGGTCTGGGTCAGCGCCGTGCCGCCGCTGCCGCTGCTCGGCCTCTCCCTGCTGGTCGAGGGGCCGGCCGCGGACCTCGACGCGCTGCGCGGCATCACCCCCGCCGGCCTGGGCGCGATCGGCTACGTCGGGCTGGTCTCCACCCTGTTCGGCTTCGTCGCCTGGAGCTTCCTGCTGCGCGGCTACGACGCCACCGCCGTGGCGCCCTACTCGCTGCTGGTGCCGGTGTTCGGGATGTCCTCGGCCTGGCTGCTGCTCGGCGAGCGGGTCAGCCCGTTGGCCGCGTGCGCCGCGCTGCTGGTGATCGTCGGGATCGGGATCACCGCGCTGCGCCCGGGGGCCCTGGCCGCCGCGGCGGCGTGGCGGCCGCGTACGCGGCCTCGGCGGAGCGCAGTGCCCGCAGCAGCGCATCCTGTTCGGCGGGGCTGACCGGACCGAAGTACTCCTGCGCCACCTCGTGCCGCACCTGCCCGATCCGTTCCACCGCCGAGTGGCCGGCCGCCGTCAGCACGATCCGCACGGCGCGGCGGTCGGCCGGGTCCGGGGTGCGCTCGACCATCCCCGCCTCCTCCAGGGCGTCGACCACGGTGGTGGCCGAGCGCGGGGCGATGTGCAGCCGGTCCGCGAGGTCGCTCAGCCGCATCGCCCGGTCCGGCAGCTCGCAGCCGGGCGCGTGCGCGAGGGTGCGCAGGGCGCGGCCCTGGGCGGGGGTGATGCCGTAGGGCTCCAGCCGCTCGCTGGTGCGGCGGCGGATCCGCTTGATCGCCCGGGTCATCGCGTCGGCGAGTTCGGCGGCGGTGTCCTGGGGCGTCGCCGGCCCGTCGTCGTCCGGGGATCCCGAGGAGGAGCTCGCCGCGTCGTCGGTCGGCGTGGTGGTCATGGGCGGCTCTCCTCGGCAGGTGTTCGACCAAGGGTATCGGCCGGTCCGGGCCGTGGCGGGCGGCCGTGCGCGGGCCCGGGACGGGCACCCGAAAAGATGTTGAGCGAAGCTCAGCATCTGCGTTAGCGTAGCCGTGAGTGAGGGCACCCTAAGTTCCCTCCCCCGATCACTGGAGGGCCCGTGCCCCGCTCCGAAGCCCGCGTCGCCACCGACCGCCCCGGCCGCTACGCCAAGCAGCTCGCCGCCCACATGGGCCGCAAGATCGAAGCCCACTGGTCCGACGAGACCGGCCGCGGCACCCTCACCTTCGGCGCCGGCACCGCCACCCTGGAGGCCGCTCCCGACGCCCTGCTGCTCGCCGTCGAGGGCGAGCGCGAGAACCTGCCCGGCCTGGAGGACGTCGTCGGCCGCCACCTGGTCCGCTTCGGCGCCCGCGACGAACTGGTCGTCGAGTGGCACCGCGACAACGGCGAGGCCGGCCACGTCCACCGCAACGACGCACCGGCGGAGGACCAGGGCGGGTCGGACACGCCCCAGCGCGGCTAGCGGCGGTCGGCGGCGGCGGGCTGGGCGGCGTCCCGCGGCCGGGAGCGCGGGAGCCAGTGGGCGAGCGCCCAGAGCACCAGGCCGCCCAGGCACCAGCTGGCCACCACGTCCAGCAGCCAGTGGTAGTCGCTCCACACCAGCCCCAGGCCGACCCCGACCGAGAGCAGCGCGCCCGCCGCGTACAGCAGGCGCCGCGTCGTGCCGCCCACCGTGCGGGCGACCAGAACGGCCGCCACACCGTACGAGAGGGTCGCGGTGGCCGCGTGCCCGGACGGGTACCAGCCCAACTGGTGCGGCTCCAGCGGCATCCCGAGCGGCCCCGGCCGGGCGAGCCAGGCCTTCGCGGGGACGACCAGCAGCGGGATCAGCCCGGTCGTCAGCGCCGCCACCACCGCGAGCAGCCACCAGCGCGGGGCGCCGGCCCGGCGCGACCGCCAGGCGGCCAGCGCCCCGCCGGCCAGCAGCGCCGGGATCGCCGGGACGGCGCTGCCCAGGTCCGAGAGCGCCTTGCCGACGTGGTTGAGCAGGGTGCTGTGCAGGTCGTGCCGGCTCTCCCGGACGGCGTGCCGGGCCCAGCGGTCGAGCCCCAGCAGCGGCCCGTCGACGGCCACCTGCCAGGTCACCAGCACCAGCGCCACACCCAGCAGGACCGGCAGCGCGGCCGAACCGGCGAACCGGCCGAGAACGCGAAGCGGCCGCCCCGGAGCAGGGGGGAGAGCTCCGGGGCGGCTCTGATGATCGCCGTTCCGCGCGTCCCGGGGGGTGTGGGTCGGACGGTCGGTCGATCGGCCTTCGGTGTGCGCCGGCCCTTCCGGGTCGGCCTGGTTGTCCTCACGGACGACGCGCGGACCCGCCAGCGGGGGCGGTGCCGCGAACGGATCCGTCCATGGCTGAGGCTCGCTGTCCATCTGTCATGACAGTACGTCAACAGCCGTGCCGGACCGAGGAGCTTCAGCGATTCCGCACAGCATCTTCACCGGCTGGCGGAGCCATCCCCGCACGGCCCGCACACCTGGTCGAATCCGCCGCCGGCCGGCGTGCGGCCCGCACGCCACGGTGGCCGCACAGACCGAACGGCCCGTGGGGAGGAAATCCCCAGGGGCCGTTCAGCGCTGTCCGGACATCCCTCCGGCGGGTCGGTGCCGCCCGGCCGACGGCCGGGCGGAGCGGGCTCAGGCGGCGGTGACGCCCTGGAGGGCGAAGGCGCCCTCGATGATGTCCAGACCCTCGATGAGCAGGTGCTCCGGCATCACCAGCGGCGGCAGGAAGCGCAGCACGTTGCCGTACGTGCCGGCGGTCAGCACCACCAGGCCCTCGGCGTGGCAGGCCTTCGCGATGGCGGCGGTGATCTCCGGGTTCGGCTCCTTGGAGCCCGGCTTCACCAGCTCGACCGCGATCATCGCGCCGCGGCCGCGGACGTCACCGATGACGTCGAACTTCTCCTGCATCGCCCGCAGGCGGCCCAGCATGACCTCGCCGATCCGCTGCGCCTTGCCGTTGAGGTCCAGCTCCTTCATCGTCTCGATGGAGCCCAGCGCGGCGGCGCAGGCCACCGGGTTGCCGCCGTAGGTGCCGCCCAGGCCACCCGCGTGCGCGGCGTCCATGATCTCGGCGCGACCGGTCACCGCGGCCAGCGGCAGACCGCCGGCGATGCCCTTGGCGGTGGTGATCAGGTCCGGGACGACGCCCTCGTCGTCGCAGGCGAACCACTGGCCGGTCCGGCAGAAGCCGGTCTGGATCTCGTCCGCGACGAAGACGATGCCGTTGGCCTTCGCGAACTCCACGATGGCCGGCAGGAAGCCCTTGGCCGGCTCGATGAAGCCGCCCTCGCCCTGGATCGGCTCGATGATGATCGCGGCGACGTTCTCGGCGCCGATCTGCTTGGTGATGATGTCGATCGCCTGCGCGGCGGCCTCGGCGGCGCAGTTCTCCGCACCGGTCAGCCAGCGGTAGGGGTAGGCCACCGGCACCCGGTAGATCTCCGGGGCGAACGGACCGAAGCCCTGCTTGTACGGCATGTTCTTCGCCGTCAGGCCCATGGTGAGGTTGGTGCGGCCGTGGTAGCCGTGGTCGAACACCACGACGGCGGTGCGCTTGGTGTAGGCGCGGGCGATCTTCACCGCGTTCTCGACCGCCTCGGCGCCCGAGTTGAACAGCGCGGTGCGCTTCTCGTGGTCACCCGGGGTCAGCTCGTTCAGCTGCTCGGCCACGGCCACGTAACCCTCGTACGGGGTCACCATGAAACAGGTGTGCGTGAAGGCGGCCAGCTGCTCGGACGCCTTGGCCACCACGGCCTCGGCGCTGTTGCCGACGTTGGTCACGGCGATGCCGGAACCGAAGTCGATCAGCGAGTTGCCGTCCACGTCCTCCAGCACGCCGCCGTTGGCGCGGGACACGTACACCGGCAGCGTGGTGCCGACGCCGGCCGCCACCGCACCCAGCTTGCGGGCCTGCAGCTCCTGCGACTTCGGACCGGGGATCGCGGTGACCAGGCGGCGCTCCTGCGGGAGCGGCGTTGCGGCGCTCATGGTTTCTCCAGACTTCTCGACTCGGTCCTCGCAGGCTAAGGCCGCCCTCGCCGCGCGAGCATGCGCCACTCGGTAGCACTGGGCCGTCCGACTTGTCCGAGGCGGCCAGCGCGGGTGGTGCGGCTGCCCGCAGGCTCCGCTCCACTACATTGAGCGCGGGCGTGTCGCCGGTACGGCGGCATGGGTATGGCGGCACCGACGACGGTCGGGCCGGGCGGGCGAGGGAGCGGGACCGTACATGGAACTGGACGGGGCACAGGGCCACGGCGATCGGACCACCACCACACCCCCCACCCCCATGCCCCACCAGCGCCCCCGCCCCCCCGCCTTCGACCTCCCCACCTGGGTCGCCACCCCCCGCCCCGAAGCCGCCCCGGGCATCTACCGCCAGGGCTACCGCCAGATCGACCCGGAACGCGCGGAAGAGGCCAAGGTGGCGACCTGGCCCCTGCTCTGGCGGGCGGCATTGAACGTCATCGCGACCATCGCGACCTACTACGTCGGCACCGTGGTGCTGATGTACGGGGCGGGATTCGTCCTCCGTTGGTTCGACGGGACGTCCCCCGAGCAGTTCGACGTCGCGCAGATCCTGATCAACATGGTCACCATCGGCTGCGCGGCGGCGGTCTTCTGGCGGACCGGGCGTTGGCGGGAAGTCGGCAGACGGTTCCTCACCCGGGAGGGCTGGCGGCGGAACGTCGCCCCCGTGCTCGCGAAGGCCATCACGCACGAGGGACCGGGCCCCGTCAGGCCCGCGGTCGAGCCGGAGCCGGAACCGGTCGCCGATCCCTGGGCGGCACAGCGGTTCGGCGGGGCGGCCGCGGCGGCGGAGACGCTGGACCGGGAGGCCGTCGGAGACGTCGACTACATGCGGATCCAGCGTGCGTGGGAGTCGGCCCAGGCCGATCAGGCGTTCGTGCCGGCCTTCGTGGAGCAGGTGAGGGCACGGGGGGCGGCGGCGTTCAGCCATCCGTCCGGAAGCCGCGACCTGCAGGGGCGGGCGGCGCATCACGATCTGTTGGTCCAGCAGGTGCGGCTCGGAACGACCCAGGACGTCCCGAAGAACCCGCAGACGTACCGGGCCACGGGGTTCGCGCTGGATCCGACTCTTCTGGGTACGTCGCTGTTGGCGGTGGGCCCGGCGGGGACCGGGAAGACGGCGCGGCTGGCCCGGCCCGCCATCGAGGCGCTCTGTCTACAGGCGCTCGCGGGAAGGGCCTGCGCGGTGGCGGTCGGAGCTGCGGACGCCGACCTCGGGCCGGACGTCTGGTACGACGTGGTGATCGCGCTCGGAGAGGCGGGCTCGGCGTACGGATTGGACCTGTACGGCGCCACGCAGGACCCGGACGAGGCGGCGGCCCGGCTGGCGGACGCCTTGCTGCCGGACGAGCTGACCGCGCGTGCGGAGAGCGCCCGGGTGGCGCTTCAGCAGGTCGTCGGCCCGTTTCACGCCGCGTACGGCCGCTACCCCGGTGTGCGGGAACTGCGGGGACTGCTCGCGGGTGATCCGGAGGTGAAGGAAGCACTCGTCAAGGCTTTGCGTGAGGCGGGCCGGCTGACGGCTCATGAGAGGGACCTCAAGCACCGGGACCTGCAGCAGGGAAGGGCGGACGATCCGGGCACGCTGCTGGCGGACCGGCTGGCGCTGCTGGACCGGCCGGCCTTCGAGGGAGCGTTCACGACGGACGGCACCGGCAAGCCCCCCTTCGCCATGAGGGCGCTCGACCATCCGCTCCGGGTCAGGGTGAAGCTGCCCGAACGCAGCCACCCCGAAGCGGCGCGGATCCTCTCCCGTCTGGTGGTCGGCCAGTTCGTTCTGGCAGCTGTGGCCCGAGAGGACAGGTCGCTGTTCGCGGGCCTGGTGGTGGACGACGCGTCGGCGGCTCTGGATTCGGGAACGGTGCGGGGCCTGCAGCGGATGCGCGGAGCCAACGCCGGTGCGGTGCTGTTGTTGCGCACGTTGATGGACCTTCCGGAAGCGCTACGAACCCCGCTGTTCGGCGCTGTCGGGTGCCGGATGGTCTTTCCCGGCATCGCTCCGTGGGACGGGAAGTTCTTCTCCGAAGCCTGGGGCACCCACGTGATACACGAGAGGGTCGTCACCCACGCTCCCCAGACGGAGGGTGGCGTCGTCCGCAGGGCCGGGCGGTTGGGGCGGAAGGCGTTGTCGGGGACGACCGCGCAGACGGAGTCGGTGACCACGCGGGACGTGGAGCGGTTGCGGTGGTCGCCGTCGGACCTGGCGCACGCGTTGCCGGCGGGGCACGCGGTGGTGTCGCTGACGACGGTGTCGGGTGAGCAGGTGCCGCCGTTGTTGGTGGATCTGCGGGGCTGAGGCGAGGAACGGGTCGAAGCTCGCCTTCGAGGTGGATTCGGCGGTGCCGGTTGTCCGGGGCGTCCATAATGAGAGGAGAGAAGTCTCCCGCGTCCCCGAACCCGTTCAGCCCCCTCCGCCCCCTCCTCGCCCGGCCGCAACGGCGCGGTCAGGTCGTTCCCTCGAAGGTGCCATGCCTCCCACACTCGCCTCCGTCGTCCGCAACACCTCGCTCCATCTGACGGTCCTCGCCGGTGCGGACCATCTGGAGCGGCCGGTCCGCTGGGTGCACACCAGCGAGCTGGACGACCCGACGCCGTTCCTCGAGGGTGGCGAGCTGCTGCTCACCACCGGCATCAAGCTCGGCCGGACCGCCGCCCAGCTGCAGGCGTACGTGCACCGGCTGGCCGATGCGGGCGTGGTGGGGCTGGGTCTGGGGGTGGGGCTGTCGCACACGGAGGTGCCGCAGCCGCTGGTGGACGCGGCGGCGCAGCGCGGGCTGCCGCTGCTGCGGGTGCCGGAACCGACGCCGTTCATCGCGATCAGCAAGGTGGTGTCGGCGGCGCTGGCGGCCGAGCAGTACGAGGCGGTGACGACCAGTTTCGAGGCGCAGGAGGAGCTGACCCGGGCGGCGCTCGGCAAGGACGGCACCACGGCGGTGGTGCGCCGGCTGGCGGCGCGCCTCGGCGGGTGGGCGGCGCTGTACGACGGGTCGGGCGCGTTGTCGGTGGTGGCGCCGGACTGGGCGGCCCGCCGGGCGGGGCGGCTGGCGGCCGAGGTGGACCGGCTGCGGCGGCGGCCGGCGCCGTCGAGCGCCGCGCTGCAGGGGCGTTCGCCGGGGATAGACACGGCCGACGAGGACTACGTGGTGGTCCAGTCGCTGGGGGCGGACCGGCGGGCCCGGGGCTTCCTCGCGGTCGGCACCGAGGACCGGATCACCCCGACCGAGCGGTACGTGCTCAACGCGGCGGTGGCGCTGCTGACCCTCACGCTGGAGCGTTCGCGCGAGCTGCGGCAGGCGGAGGAGCGGATGGGTGCGGCGCTGCTGCGAATGGTGCTGGCGGGCGAGGTGACGACGGCCCGGCTGGTGGCGGCGGGGCTGTTCGGCGGTCTGCCGGAGGGGACGGTCCGGGTCCTGGTGGCGGGTGCCGGTCAGGGTGTGGACGCCGCGGAGGCGCTGGGCGAGCTGGGGGACCGGGCCGAGCAGGCCGGGGCCCGGGTGGGCGAGAAGT
Source organism: Kitasatospora sp. NPDC127111 (assembly GCF_042677465.1). NCBI lineage: Bacteria > Bacillati > Actinomycetota > Actinomycetes > Kitasatosporales > Streptomycetaceae > Kitasatospora > Kitasatospora sp. NPDC127111. Next base: position 13,833 of record NZ_JBHXTG010000089.1, on the reverse strand, counting down.
TGCTGGTCGCGCGGGAGGACGGCGCGCACGGGGCGCGGTTGATGGTGCTGGCGCTGGACAACGGCGCGGTGCACCGGGCCTGTCTCGGGGCGGTGGAGGAGCACGAGGGGCTGTCGCTGGGCGTCTCGGCGCCGGCCGCGCTGGAGGAGGCCGGGGCGGCGCACGCGCAGGCCGAGCGGGCCTTGGCGGTGGCGCTGCGCGGTGGCCGCCGGTCGGTGGACCACGAGGAGGTCGGCGCGGGTTCGCTGCTGCCGCTGCTGGGCGAGGACGCGGTGACGGCGTTCGCCGAGGGGCTGCTGCGCCCGCTGCGGGAGCACGACCGTACGGCGCGCGGTGACCTGGTGGCCTCGCTGCGGGCGTGGCTCTCCCGACACGGGCAGTGGGACGCGGCCGCCGCCGACCTGGGGGTGCACCGGCACACGCTGCGCTACCGGATGAAGCGGGTGGAGGAGTTGCTGGGCCGCTCGCTGGACGACACCGATGTGCGGATGGAGCTCTGGCTGGCGCTGCGCTCCGGCGAGGAATAGACCCTGGGCCTGGACGGGATGGAGTGGCCGTGGTGGCGAACGCTACTTCGCGGCCAATCCGGCTTGGCGCGCCGTCGCCCTACCCTCGGTTGAGGTTCCACGTCCGTGGGGCCGTGAGGACGACGAGGAGAGGGCCGGTACCACGGTGACCACCACGTACGATTTCTGGCTGGCCGGCCGCCGGGTCAGCGGCGACGCCGAGCTCGAGGTGCACAACAGCTGGGACGGCCGGCTGGTCGGCAAGGTCGGCGTGCCGACCGAGGCCCAGGTCGAGGAGGCGCTGGACGCCGCCGTGGCCGCGCTCCCGGTGTTCGCCGCGACCCCCGCGCACGTGCGCGCCGCCGCGCTGGACCACGTCGCCAAGCGGCTGGCCGAGCGTTCGGAGGAGATCGCCCAGCTGATCACCGCCGAGAACGGCAAGCCGATCAAGTGGGCGCGCGGTGAGGTCGGCCGTGCCGTCTCGGTGTTCCGCTGGGCGGCCGAGGAGGCCCGCCGGACCAACGGCGAGACCATGCGGCTGGACACCGACCCGGGTGGCGTGGGCCGCTTCGCGGTGGTGCGCAAGTTCCCGCGCGGCGTGGTGCTGGGCATCGCCCCGTTCAACTTCCCGCTGAACCTGGTCGCCCACAAGGTCGCCCCGGCGATCGCGGTCGGCGCCCCGATCATCCTCAAGCCGGCTCCGGCCACGCCGCTCTCCGCGATGGTGCTGGGCGAGATCCTGGCCGAGACGGACCTGCCGGCCGGCTCCTGGAGCGTCCTGCCGGTGCCGAACGACCGGATGCCCGCCCTGGTGCAGGACCCGCGTCTGCCGGTGATCTCCTTCACCGGTTCGGACAAGGTCGGCTACCAGATCATGGATTCGGTGCCGCGCAAGCACACCACCCTGGAGCTGGGCGGCAACGCCGCGGCCGTGGTGCTCGCCGACTGGTCCTCCGAGGCCGACCTGGACTGGGCCGCCACCCGGATCGCGATGTTCGCCAACTACCAGGGCGGCCAGTCCTGCATCTCGGTGCAGCGCGTGATCGCCGACGCGTCGGTCTACGACGCGCTGGTGGAGAAGGTCGTGGCCAAGGTCAAGGCCCAGGTCACCGGTGACCCGAACGACGACGCCACCGACGTCGGCCCGCTGGTCGACGAGAACGCCGCCAAGCGGGTGGAGTCCTGGGTGGACGACGCGGTCGCCAAGGGCGCCAAGGTGCTCACCGGCGGTACCCGCGAGGGCGCGACCTACGCCCCGACCGTGCTGGCCGAGCTGCCGGCCGACGCGATCCTGGCCAAGGCCGAGGTGTTCGGCCCGGTCCTGTCGCTGCACAAGGTGGACGGCACCGACGAGGCCTTCGCCGCGGTGAACGACTCCGCCTTCGGTCTGCAGGCCGGCGTGTTCACCCACGACCTGCAGACCGCCTTCCGCGCCCAGCGGGAGCTGGAGGTCGGCGGCGTGATCATCGGTGACGCGCCGTCCTACCGCGCCGACCAGATGCCGTACGGCGGCGTCAAGGACTCCGGCGTCGGCCGCGAGGGCGTCAAGTACGCGATGGACGACTACACCGTCGAGAAGGTCATGGTCCTCACCGGCCTGGACCTCTAGGACGCGGACCACGTCCGAGGGGCCCGGCACCGCGCGGAAGCGGTGCCGGGCCCCTCGGCATGTTCGCGTCGGACGGGGCGGGAGACCGCCCGGGGCCGGACGCCCGCGGGCCGTAGGCGTCCGGGCCGGACGCACGCGGGCCCTCCGCGCCCGGGGCGGGGCGTGCCCGGGTCAGACGTGCCCGGCGGCCGCGGCGACGGCCTCCTCGATCGTCGCGTTGCCGGCGACCAGTTCCAGGGTCTGCCCGGCGGTGCCCGGCTCGTGCAGCAGCGCGGCCAGGACGGCGGCCACGTCGGCCCGGTCGATCGGGCCGCGCCCGACGGAGGGGGCGAGCCGGACCAGGCCGCCGCCGGGGCCGTCGGTGAGCCGGCCGGGCCGCAGCACCGTCCAGTCGAGGGTGGTGCGGGCCCGGACGGCGTCGTCGGCGGCGCCCTTGGCCCGCAGGTAGGTCTCGAACACCGGGTCGGCCCGGTACACCGCGTCGGCTTCGGCGCCCATCGAGGAGATGATCAGGTAGCGCCGGACGCCGGCGAGTTCGGCGGCGTCGGCCAGCAGCACGGCGGCGTCGCGGTCGACGGTGTTCTTGCGGGCGGCGCCGCTGCCCGGTCCGGCGCCGGCGGCGAAGACCACCGCGTCGGCGTCGGTGAGCAGTGCGGCGAGTTCGGTGACGGTGGCGGCCTCCAGGTCGAGCAGCAGCGGCTCGGCGCCGGCGTCCACCAGGTCCTGGGCCTGTTCGGGCCGGCGGATGATCCCGGCGGGCCGGTCGCCGCGCTCGGCGAGCAGCCGCTCCAGCTTGAGTGCGATCTGTCCGTGGCCCCCGGCGATGACGGTGCGCATGGCTCCGACCGTAGCCGCGCGGCGTCCCGGCGTCCTGGGGAGCCCGTCGGGCAGGACACAATGGGCGCATGACTTCGCTCGCCCACCCGCAGCTGCGCTTCACCCCCGTGGTGAAGGACCCCTCCGGCCCCCGGGAGCTGGTGATCCTCGGCTCCACCGGCTCGATCGGTACCCAGGCCATCGACGTGGTGCTCCGCAACCCGGACCGCTTCAGGGTGGTCGCCCTGTCGGCGGCCGGCGGGCGGGTGGAGCTGCTCGCCGAGCAGGCCCTGGAGCTGGGCGTGCACACCGTGGCGGTCGCCGACCCGGCGGCCGAGCCGGCCCTGCGCGAGGCGCTGGCCGCGAAGGCGGCCGGCCGGCCGCTGCCGGCCGTGCTGGCGGGCCCGGACGCGGCCACCGAGCTGGCCGCGATGGAGTGCCACTCGGTGCTGAACGGCATCACCGGCTCGATCGGGCTGCGCCCGACGCTGGCCGCGCTGGAGGCGGGCCGGGTGCTGGTGCTGGCCAACAAGGAGTCGCTGATCGTCGGCGGCCCGCTGGTGAAGGCGGTCGCCCGGCCCGGCCAGATCGTGCCGGTGGACTCCGAGCACGCCGCGCTGTTCCAGGCGCTGGCCGGCGGTACCCGGGCCGAGGTCCGCAAGCTGGTGGTCACCGCGAGCGGCGGCCCGTTCCGCAACCGCAGCCGCGAGCAGCTCGCGGGCGTCACCCCCGAGGACGCGCTGGCGCACCCGACCTGGGCGATGGGCCCGGTGGTGACGATCAACTCCGCCACCCTGGTGAACAAGGGCCTGGAGGTGATCGAGGCGCACCTGCTGTACGACGTGCCGTTCGAGCGGATCGAGGTCGTCGTCCATCCGCAGTCGGTGGTCCACTCGATGGTGGAGTTCACGGACGGCTCCACGCTCGCGCAGGCCAGCCCGCCGGACATGCGGATGCCGATCGCGCTGGGCCTCGGCTGGCCGGACCGGGTGCCGGACGCGGCGCCCGGCTGCGACTGGACCAAGGCCGCCACCTGGGAGTTCTTCCCGCTGGACAACGGGGCTTTCCCGGCGGTCGAGCTGGCCCGCGAGGCGGGTTCGCTCGGCGGCACCGTCCCGGCGGTGTTCAACGCGGCGAACGAGGAGTGCGTGGAGGCCTTCCTGAAGGGCCGCCTCGCTTTCACGGGAATCGTGGACACTGTTGCCAAGGTCGTGGCCGAGCACGGGACGCCCGCTCCGGGAACTTCCCTGACGGTCGAGGACGTCCTGCACGCGGAGGACTGGGCCCGGGCCCGGGCCCGGGAGCTGGCGGCGGGCTGACCCGGCGGCCAGGGGCGCGGCCGGGGACCGGGTGCACGAGACCGGTACCGGCCGTGACAGACCCGGGCGATATCCGGTAGGACAAGAAGATGAGCGGAGCGGCATGACGGAGGATCAGCGGTGGCAACGGTGATGACGGTGGTCGGCATCCTGGTCTTCGCGGTCGGGCTGCTCGTCTCGATCGCCTGGCACGAGCTCGGGCACCTGTCCACGGCCAAGCTGTTCGGCATCCGGGTGCCCCAGTACATGGTCGGCTTCGGCCCGACCGTCTGGTCCCGGAAGAAGGGCGAGACCGAGTACGGCATCAAGGCGATCCCGCTGGGCGGCTACATCCGCATGATCGGGATGTTCCCGCCCGGGGAGGACGGGCGGATCACCAAGCGCAGCAGCTCGCCGTTCCGGACCATGATCGAGGACGCCCGGGAGGCTTCCTACGAGGAGCTCCAGGAGGGTGACGAGCACCGGCTCTTCTACACCCGGAAGCCGTGGAAGCGCGTCATCGTCATGTTCGCCGGGCCGTTCATGAACCTGGTCCTGGCGTTCGGGCTGTTCCTGACCGTCAACATGGGCTTCGGCCAGCCCACCTCGCTGCCGACCATCGGCTCGGTCTCGCAGTGCATCGTCAAGGCCGGCCAGCCGACCGACGTCTGCCCCGCCGACGCGCCGGCGACCCCGGCCCACCAGGTCGGCCTGAAGCAGGGCGACAAGGTGCTCTCCTTCGACGGCGACCGGATCCGCGACTACGAGCAGCTCCAGGCGGACATCCGCAAGTCGGCCGGGAGGACCGTGCCGATCGTGGTCGAGCGGGACGGGCAGCAGCTCACGCTCACCCCCACGATCGCCGTCAACGCGGTGCAGAAGTTCGACGGCAACAACGTGCCGGTCAAGGGCGAGACGGTGGAGGCGGGCTTCCTGGGCTTCACCCCGAAGCGCGCCGTCGTCCAGCAGACCTTCGGGCAGTCCCTCGACCGGATGTACGACATGGGCGAGAACGGGGTGAAGTCGCTGGCCGCGCTGCCCGGCAAGATCCCGGGCCTGTGGAACGCCGTCGTGGACGACGCCCCGCGCGACCCGGACTCGCCGATCGGCATGGTGGGCGCCGCCCGGGTCAGCGGCGAGGTCTTCTCGCTCGACATCCCCGGCAGCCAGCGGATCGCCTTCTTCGTCAACCTGCTGGCCGGGATCAACCTCTCGCTGTTCCTCTTCAACATGCTGCCGCTGCTGCCCCTCGACGGCGGCCACATCGCCGGCGCGGTCTGGGAGTCGGTCCGCCGGCGCTTCGCACAGCTGTTCAAGCGGCCCGACCCGGGCCCGTTCGACGTCGCCCGGCTGATGCCGCTCGCCTACGTGGTGGCCAGCATCTTCATCGGCTTCACCCTGCTCGTGCTGGTCGCCGACCTGGTGAACCCCGTCAAGATCAGCTGACGGTGCGGGCCCGGCTGGTGTGCCCGGGGCCACCACCGTGCCGTACCGTTGGGGCCGGGTGCGCGTTCATCGGCGCGCCCGGCCCCGGCCTTCCCGAACGGCCGGACCGACCACACCTCAACCCCGGGGAACCCTGCGCACATGACCGCGATCTCGCTCGGTATTCCGTCCCTGCCGCTCAAGCCGCTCGCCAAGCGCCGTTACTCCCGGCAGATCATGGTCGGCAACGTGCCGGTCGGCGGCGACGCGCCCGTCTCGGTGCAGTCGATGACCACCACGGTGACCGCGGACATCAACGCCACGCTGCAGCAGATCGCGGAGCTGACCGCGTCCGGCTGCCAGATCGTCCGGGTCGCCTGCCCGTCGCAGGACGACGCCGACGCGCTGCCGATCATCGCGAAGAAGTCGAAGATCCCGGTCATCGCCGACATCCACTTCCAGCCGAAGTACGTCTTCGCCGCGATCGACGCCGGCTGCGCCGCGGTCCGCGTCAACCCGGGCAACATCAAGGCCTTCGACGACAAGGTCGGCGAGATCGCCAAGGCCGCCAAGGACGCCGGGATCCCGATCCGGATCGGCGTCAACGCCGGTTCGCTGGACAAGCGCCTGCTGGAGAAGTACGGCCGGGCCACCCCCGAGGCGCTGGTCGAGTCCGCGCTCTGGGAGTGCTCGCTGTTCGAGGAGCACGACTTCCGCGACATCAAGATCTCGGTCAAGCACAACGACCCGGTCGTGATGATCAACGCCTACCGCCAGCTCGCCGCCGCCTGCGACTACCCGCTGCACCTCGGCGTCACCGAGGCCGGCCCGGCCTTCCAGGGCACCATCAAGTCCGCGGTCGCCTTCGGCGCGCTGCTCGCCGAGGGCATCGGCGACACCATCCGGGTCTCGCTCTCCGCCCCGCCGGCCGAGGAGATCAAGGTCGGCAACCAGATCCTGGAGTCGCTCGGCCTGCGCGAGCGTGGCCTGGAGATCGTCTCCTGCCCGTCCTGCGGCCGCGCCCAGGTCGACGTCTACAAGCTCGCCGAGGAGGTCACCGCAGGCCTGGAGGGCATGGAGGTGCCGCTGCGCGTCGCCGTCATGGGCTGCGTCGTCAACGGCCCGGGCGAGGCCCGCGAGGCCGACCTCGGCGTCGCCTCCGGCAACGGCAAGGGCCAGATCTTCGTCAAGGGCGAGGTCATCAAGACCGTGCCCGAGTCGAAGATCGTCGAGACCCTGATCGAGGAGGCCCTCAAGCTCGCCGAGCAGATGCAGGCCGAGGGCGTCGAGTCCGGTGCCCCGACCGTGACCGCCGCGGAGTGACCGGCGGACCGACGTTTTCCGGAAGCGGGGCCGTCCGTGCGCGGACGGCCCCGCGGCCGTAGCCGGGTGGGGCCACGGAGTAGGGTGCGGCCAGAGTCGTCTCAGTGAGGTGCTGTCTCGATGCTCGATCGAGGTGTGATGCTCCCCAGCTCGTTCCAGGTCGCCCGCGCCCTGGCGACCACGCGTGTCCTGGAGGCCCCCGACCTCGACGACACCCTGGCGCTGCTGCACCGGGACCCGGTCGCCAACGCCTTCGTGGCCACCCGGGTCGAGGCCGTCGGCCTGGACCCCTGGCGCCTCGGCGGCGAGATGTGGGGCTGGTTCGACGAGCACGGCGAACTGGACGCGCTCTGCTACGCCGGCGCCAACCTGGTCCTGGTCAACGCCGGACCGCAGGCCGTCCAGGCCTTCGCCGAACGGGCCCGCCGCCAGGGGCGCCGCTGCTCCTCGATCGTCGGCCCGGCCGAGCCGACCGCCGCGCTCTGGGCCCTGCTGGAGCGCAGCTGGGGACCGGCCCGCGAGGTCCGCGGGCACCAGCCGCTGATGGCCACCAGCGTGCCGTCCGCGGAGGTCCTCCCCGACCCGCTGGTGCGGCGGGTGCTGCGGAACGAGATCGAGACGCTGATGCCGGCCTGCGTGGCGATGTTCACCGAGGAGGTCGGGGTCTCCCCGCTGGCCGGTGACGGCGGACTGCTCTACCAGGCCCGGGTCGCCGAACTGGTCTCCACCGGGCGCTCGTTCGCCCGGTTCACCGAGGACGGCCAGGTGGTCTTCAAGGCCGAGATCGGCGCCGTCACCGAGGGCGCCTGCCAGATCCAGGGCGTCTGGGTCGACCCCGCGTACCGGGGCCAGGGGCTCTCCGAGACCGGCATGGCCGCCGTCCTCGACATCGCCCTGCGCGAGGTCGCCCCGGTGGTCTCGCTCTACGTCAACGACTACAACCTGCGGGCCCGCGCCGCCTACCGCCGGGTCGGCTTCCGCGAGGTCGGCGCCTTCATGAGCGTGCTGTTCTGATCTCCGCCCGCGGGCGGGCCGGACGGGTAGTAACGTCCGGGGCATGGATCAGCTGACCGGGGTGACGATCGAGGCCATCGACCTTGCGGCCTGGGCACCGCAGGCGCTCGACGTGCAGGCGGTGGCGTTCGGGCTGACGCCCGAGGAGGTCATGGTCCGGCTGCACATCGTCGGGCGGCACGCGCAGCAGCCCGGGGTGATCGCCCTGGGCGCGCTGAGCGACGGCCGGCTGGTCGGCTTCGGGTACGGCATGCCCAACCGCCGTGAGCACTGGTGGAGCACGGTGATCCAGCCCTACCTGGAGGCCCGCGGGTACGGGGACTGGCTGGACGGGGTCTTCGCGATCACCGAACTGCACGTGCTGCCCGAGTTCCAGGGCCAGGGCATCGGCTCCACCCTGATCCGGAGCCTGTGCGAGCGCTCCGGGCTGAGCCGCAGCATCCTGTCCGCCATCGACGCCGAGACGCCGGCCCGCCGGCTCTACCGGTCGCTCGGCTACCGCGACCTCGCCCGCGCGGTGCACTTCCCGAACACCGAGCGCCTCTACGCCGTGATGGGCGCCCCGCTGCCGCTGCTGCGGCCGCCGGCGGCTCAGAGCGCGCCGGCGAACTCCAGGTAGAGCTCGGCGTCCGCGCGGCGGCCCGCCGCCAGCGCGCGCAGGCCGAGGTCGGCCGCGCGGAACAGCGTCCAGCCGCGCAGCCGCTCGCGGTCCACCTCCAGGGCGTCGGACAGCTGGTGCAGCCGGCGGCGGACGGCGGCCGGCACGCCGGGGGAGCCGACCAGGGTGTCCGCGCGGTCCAGGGCCAGCCGTGCCAGGTCGTACGCGCGCTCGCCGGTCAGCGGTCGGGGGTCGATCACCAGCCAGGGCGCGCGGTCGGCGGCCAGCACGTTGCCGTGGTGGAAGTCGCCGTGCAGCAGGAAGGTCTCGGTGGCGGAGCCGAGCAGGCCCTCGGCGGCGGCCACGGCCTCGTCGACCAGCGCGGCCGCCCCGTCGGCGCCGGGCAGGTCGCGGTGGCGGCGCAGGCGGTCGGCGGTGGCGGCGGCCCGGTCGGCGAGCGGCTGGAAGCGGTGGCCCGCGGGCGGCTCCACCCAGAGCCGGTGCAGCAGGCTGGTGGCCTCCAGCATCGCCTTCGGCTCGGCCAGCGAGCGCAGCGGGATGTCCCCGTGCAGCCGCTCCAGGAGCAGCACCCCCCGGGCCGGGTCGGCGGCCAGCAGCAGGACGGCGCCGCGGCCCGCCCAGTGCGTGAGGGCGGCGTGCTCCTGGGCGGTCTCGGGGGTGACCAGGCCGGCCTTGAGGACGGCCGGGCTGAGGTCGTCGCGGTGGACGTAGCCGACCAGGCTCAGGCTGCCCCCGGGGTCGAGCACCCGCTCCAGGGTGAGGTCCCAGTGGGCCAGGTGTTCGGCGACCAGGGCGGGCAGCTCCGCCAGCCACCTCCGCCCGTCCTCGTCCGTGCCGACGCCGCGCGCCAGCCACTCGGGGACGGTGATCTGCCCTGCTGCTCCCGACATGCCGGCCTTCCGGTTGACGCTCCCCCGTGGTGCTACCCGTCCATTGTCGGCCATGGCGGCGAAACCGCAGGTCAGCGACGCGATTGCGCAGGTCAGCGGGACGCGGGCCGTCGGGCCGCGTCAGGCGGTGGGAGCCTGCGGGGTCGGGCAGGCCGGGGAAGGGCGTGGTGGCGGCACCCCGGTGGTGGGTGCGTGGGGCGCACTCGCGCGGGGCGTCAGCCGCGTCAGCCGGTCGGGGCGGCGGCGGGGGTGCCCGTGGGGGTGGTCGCGGGGTCGGGCAGGCCGGGGAAGGGCGTGGTGGCGGCGCCCCAGCGGCGGGCGCGCAGGGCGCACTCGCGCAGCGCGTCGGCGGCGGTGCCGCGCTGGGTGCCGGTGACGGCGGCGACCAGGTCGGCGTAGACGGCGGTGAGCCGGGTCTCGATGTGGGCGGCGAGCCGCCCGGCGCCGGCCGCGTCGGTGACGGCGAACGGCAGCTGGTACCCGGCGGCGGCCGCGCTCGGGGTGGCGGCGGCCCCGGCGAGCAGCCGCTGCCAGGCGTCCCGCCGGGCCTGGTGGGCGGCGTAGGCGGCGCGGGCGTCGGTGCGCTGCTGGTCCTCCGGGAGCCGGGCGCCCACGACGCCGTAGCCGTAGACCGCGGCGTGCTCGGCGCTCAGCGCGCCCTGGAACGCCGTGACGGCCTCCGGGCCGAGGGCTGCCGCACCGGCCGGGCCCGACGACGAGCCGGACGCCGCAGCGGTGGGGGAGCCGGAGGGCGTGCCCGGGGCGGCGGAGGCGGCGGAGGAGGCGGTAGCCGTGTCGCCGGGCGCGGGGGCCGGGACGGTCGCCGGGGCGGTGTCGCCGAGGGCGACCGCGTGCAGCACCCCGGCCGCGGAGACCGAGGCCAGCAGCCGGGCCAGCTGCGGCGAGGCGGCGCCGAGGTCGGCGAGCCGGGCCTGCGCCGTCTGCCGCTCCAGCGAGGCGAGCGCGGCGGTGCTGGCGACCGCCGGACCGCCAGTCGTCGCCGGGGCGGAGCCGGAGGCCTGGGCTGCCGACCCGGACGCGGACGCGGACGCGGAGGAGGCGGTGGAGGGCGAGGCCGCCGGCAGCCCGGCCGCCAGCGCGGCCCGGTGCTGGACCACCTCGGCCCGCAGCGGCTGGAGCAGCGCGGCCTGCCCGGCGCCCGGCCCGGCCAGCAGCGCGTCGTACCCGGCGAGCAGGGTGTCGGTGGCGGTGACCGCGCGCAGCCGGACCGGCTCGTCCGGGTCGGGGCGGCGGTGCTCGCCCTCCTGCCCCTCCCGGTCGTCGTGCGCGTCGGTGCAGGCGGTGAGCGCGCCGCCCGCGGTGATGAGCAGCCCTAGGGCCAGGAAGGTCCGTCGGCTGGGCGGCTGCATCGGTGTCACTCCGGGGCGTGTACGGGAGGACGGCCTGCCCGCCTGCCCTCGTTGGCGTGAATGATTACAGAATCCCCACGTCCGCGGGGATGGGTCGGGTAGTGCGGATCCGGGCCCGGGGGGTGTGACCTTGCTCGCAGTGGGTGTCGCGCGGGCGCCCGGGCGAGGTGCGGAATCGGTGGTTGGCGGCATCACCGGATAGGCTTTGGGCCGAGCTGCCGCGACCCGGCCTGCGCCGGACCGGCGCCAGGGGGCGCGGTGACCCCCTCCTGACAACAGCAGACGCGGCCGAGGAGTCCACCCGGATGAGCACCACCCACATCGACCGGCTGCGCGCGTTGCTGGAGCCGCTGGCCGCCCAGGCGGGCCTCGACCTGGAGGACGTGAAGGTCACCCAGGCGGGCAGCCGCCGCCAGGTGCAGATCGACGTGGACGCCGACGGCGGCGTCGACCTGGACACCATCGCCGAGTTCAGCCGGGTGGTCGGCGAGGCGCTGGACGAGTCCGACGTGATGGGTGCCGGCGCGTACGTGCTGGAGGTCGGCTCGCCGGGTGCCGAGCGCCCGCTGAGCGAGCCGCGCCACTGGCGCCGCGCCGAGGGCCGGCTGGCCAAGGTCAACCTGGTCGACGGCGGGGAGATCGTCGCCCGGGTGCTGGAGGCGGACGAGGACGGCGCGCTGGTCGAGGTGCAGCCGGTGAAGGGCCGCGGCCGGGCCAAGGAGCGCCGGCTGGAGTACACCGAGGTGGCCAAGGCGCGCGTCCAGGTGGAGTTCAACCGCAAGGACGACAAGCTCCTCGACGAGGCCCCGGACTTCGCGGACGACGACGCCTCCGACGAGGGGGACGACGGTGCGGAGTGAGGTCCCCCCGCACCGGGTGGAGCCCGCCCGGGCCATGAGCCGCAGCAACATGAACGTGACGAAAGACGAGGAGGCGTAGCCGTGGACATCGACATGAGTGCCCTGCGCACGCTGGTCAACGAGAAGAACATCCCCTTCGACCTGCTGGTCGAGTCCATCGAGTCGGCCCTCCTCACCGCGTACCACCGCACCGAGGGCTCGCGCCGCCGCGCCCGGGTGCACCTGGACCGCAAGACCGGCCACGTCACCGTGTGGGCCATGGAGGACCCGGCGGAGCTGGACGAGGGCGTCGAGCCGAAGGAGTTCGACGACACCCCGAGCGGCTTCGGCCGGATCGCGTCCAGCATCGGCATCCAGGTGATGATGCAGCGCCTGCGCGACGCCGCCGACGACCAGACCTTCGGCGAGTACGCGGGCAAGGAGGGCGACATCGTCACCGGTGTCGTCCAGCAGGGCAACGACCCGAAGAACGTGCTGGTCGACATCGGCAAGCTGGAGGCCATCCTGCCGCCGCAGGAGCAGGTCCCGGGCGAGGACTACCGGCACGGCACCCGGCTCAAGTGCTACGTCGTGGCGGTGCGCCGGGGTGTCCGCGGCGCGTCCGTGACGCTCTCCCGCACGCACCCCAGCCTGGTGAAGAAGCTGTTCGCGCTGGAGGTCCCGGAGATCGCGGACGGCAGCGTGGAGATCGCGGCGATCGCCCGCGAGGCCGGCCACCGCACCAAGATCGCGGTCTGGTCGCGCCGGGCCGGGCTGAACGCCAAGGGTGCCTGCATCGGCCCGATGGGCAGCCGGGTGCGCGCGGTGATGGGCGAGCTGCACGGCGAGAAGATCGACATCGTCGACTGGTCGGAGGACCCGCGCGAGATGGTCGCCGCGGCGCTGTCCCCCGCACGGGTGACCAGCGTGGAGATCGTCGACGCCGCCCAGCGCTCCGCGCGGGTGATCGTGCCCGACTACCAGCTGTCGCTGGCGATCGGCAAGGAGGGGCAGAACGCCCGTCTGGCCGCACGCCTCACCGGCTGGCGGATCGACATCCGGCCGGACACCGAGGGGCAGCCCGAGGCCGCCGGCCGTCCCGCGGACCAGTAGATCAGCGTTGTTCCGAGCTCCCCGCCGTTCCACCCCGGTTCGGCGGGGCGGCGCCATGTCCCTTCGGAGGGGTAGACTTGCCTTCGTCTGGCCGGACGCATGTCCGAGCACGCCCGGAACGCACCTGCGTGGGCTGCCGCAAGCGCGCGGCCAAGCACCAGCTGTTGCGTGTCACGGCGGTCGAGGGCGTCTGCGTCCCTGATCCCCGTGGCGCACTGCCGGGCCGGGGCGCGTACCTGCACCCCGATCCGGCCTGCCTCGACCTCGCGGTCCGCCGCCGGGCGTTCCCCCGGGCCTTCCGGCTCCAGGGCACACTCGACACCGAGCGGCTCCGCGAGTACATCGAGGAGCGGGCAGGCGGCACCCCGGCGCCCTGAGCTTCCTCAGGCCGGCCCGGTGGGCGCCTCCCGTGACAGCCGTCGCCCCGGGCGGCGGAGAACCACCGCAACAAGCACAGTGCGCGGGCAGCCGCGCGCCGTGCCACCAGTCAGGTACCTCGCGATGTGGAAGTAGGTCGAGATTGCGATGAGCACTCGATGAGTACGCGATGAGTACGCGATGGGTACGCCCATGAAGTAGCGACAGTCCGGCGGACGAGACCCCCCGGACTCATAGACAGGAGTGAAGTGGCTAAGGTCCGGGTTTACGAACTCGCCAAGGAGCTTGGCTTGGAGAGCAAGGCCGTCATGGCCAAGCTGACCGAGCTCGGTGAGTTCGTCCGTTCGGCGTCCTCGACGATCGAGGCGCCGGTCGTGCGCAAGTTGACTGACGCTCTGGGAGTGGCCCCCACCGGTGGTGGTTCCGCTGCCAAGCCTGGCCCGCGGAAGCCCGCGGCGCCCCAGCCCGCCGGCGGTGCCGCCGGCGCGGCCGCACCCAAGCCGGGTGCCCCGACCCCGGGTCCGCGCCCCGCCGCGGCCCCTGGTCCCCGTCCGACCCCCGCCGCCGCGGCGCCTTCCGCCCCGGCCGCGACCCCCGCCGCCCCGCGTCCCGCGGGCGCGCCGACCCCGGGCC